>NZ_JBEXNT010000192.1:0-13368 GCF_040611255.1 Kitasatospora sp. NPDC002965
GCATCGCGATCGTGGAGGAACTGCCGACCCCGGACGACGCGGACCGTCAGGCCGACGGCTGGTCCCGCGTCGACCTGCGCGTGGACCGGCTCGACCCGGCGAGGCCGTGCAACGAACCGGGCGACGGGCCGTCCGACGAGCCGTCCGACGAGCCGGGCGGCCCGCCGGCCGGGGGTCAGCCGACGCCGATCTCGCCCAGCTGGAGGTAGTGGTCGCCGAACTGGTCGGCGCTCAGGCGGGTACCGGTGATCCGCACGTAGCGGGCCGTGACCGGGGTGAAGGCGAAGTCCTGGCTCACCGCCCCGGGGCGCGGGTAGCCGGTCCGGGACGCGACGGTGGTCCAGGTGGCGTTGTCGGCCGAGACCTGCACGGTGAAGTCCACCGGGAAGCCCAGTCCGGTGTTCACCCCGTCGGTGCGGGGGGTGAGCCTGACCTGGCTGAGCACGTTGGCACCCTGGAGGTCGACGGTGACCCACTCGTGGGCGGTCGCGGTCGGGGACTTGGCGCTGCTCCACCCCATCGAGTAGCCGAGCGCGGAGTTCAGCACGCCGTCGGTCGCCGCGCTGCGCTTCCAGCCCGAGGACTCCACGGAGCTGGAGCTGGTGACCGGTCGGCCGAGGGCCGGTTCCCGGCCGCCGGCCTCGATCTCGGCGAACTGCAGGTGGTAGTTGCCGTGGGGGTCGGTACGCAACTTGGTCCCCGTCACCCGGATGTAGCGGACGTCCGCGGGCGGGAACGCGAAGGACTGCGCCGAGGCGTCGGGCTTCGGGTGGCCGGTCCGGGACGCGACGGTGGTCCAGGTGGCGTTGTCGGCCGAGACCTGCACGGTGAAGTCCACCGGGAAGCCCTGCCCGGTGGCGTCGCCGTCGGCCCGCGGGTAGAGGTCCACGCGGCCGGTCCGCCGGGTGGAGCCGAGGTCGACCGTCACCCATTCGGTGTGGTCGGCACCGAGGTTGTCGATGCTGCTCCAGCCCTTGCTGCCGTCCGCCAGGCCGCGGCGGCCGTCGGTGGCGGCGGCCCTGCCCCAGCCGTCCGCCTCGTAGGAGCTGGACGCGGTGACGACGGCGCCCTCGGCGGGGTTGGTCCCCGGGTTGATCCGCACGTTGTCGAACCGGGCGGCGGCGTGGCCGGTGGCGAGCGCGACGTTGCCCACCGGGTAGCTGCCGTCGGTGACGGTGAGCAGGAGCGTCGCGCCGTCGAAGACCCGCAGGGTGTCGCCCTGGCTGATGACCCGCAGGCTGACGGTCCGTCCCGGGGCGTACCCGGGGACGGCGGCCGTGGCGAGGGTCGTGCCGCTGCGGTGGACGAACACCGTGCCGTTGTTGCGCAGGCCGACCAGGTAGCCGGTCTGGGTGTCGGTCGGGTTCTGGCTGTGCAGCGTGAGACCCGCCCAGTTGGTGTCACCACCGTCGTTGGCGTCGACCCCGGTGATCCGGACGTCGACGGAGACCGCGGCGTCCCGGTAGGCGCGGCCGGCCACCGCGGACGTCGTCTCCCAGCCGCTGAGCGGGTCGCTCTGGACGTACGCGCCGTCGGCGGTCACCGACCAGATGCCCCTGGTGTGGCGCCACTCGCCGTCGGTGCCGCCGGAGAAGTCGTCGGCGAAGGGGAAGGTGGCGTCGGGGGCCGTGGAGGTGAGCGCGTCCAGGATCTGCTTGTGGCGGTGGTCGGTCTCGGTACCGGAGGTGGAGAACGACGTGGTGCCGGTGATCAGCGAGCCGATCAGGGCGCGGGCGAGCACGGGCTTGGTGGCGGCGAGCTGGTGGAGCAGTTCGTAGTCCTGGATGCCCGCCAGCAGGGCCTCACTGCGGACACTGTCGTAGACCTCGTACTTCCGGTGCGTGGCGTCACCGGCGTTGGGCCGGACCAGCATGTTGTCGCCGGTCTCCCAGTCGTCGAAGGTGTTCACGGCGGCGTAGGTGTTCGGGTTGGTCCAGTGGTTCCAGCCCCAGTGCAGGTAGCCGGTGCCTCCGACGGCCGCCACCATCCAGGGCGTCAGCCGGGAGTCGGACAGCGGGTAGCTGATGAACCGGTTGAGGTGGTTGTCCGTCGGCGAGCTGGAGTGGTAGAGCCAGAGCTCCTTCCCGGCGAGCCGCAGGCTCTGGTAGTAGCCGGCGTTGGCGTCGTAGTCGCTGTTGAGCAGCGGCGTGACGGTGCCGAGGGACGCGTCGATGGTGGGGACGGCCGTGGTGTGGGCCTCGTTGGTCAGGCCGCTCGGGAAGTGCTTGCGGAACTGCTGGTAGACCCACGGCGAGGTCACGTTCTGGTCGGTCAGGTTGCCGCCCGGCTCGTCGAGGGCGCTCATGTAGAAGACGTCGCTCCAGCGCCGGCCGGGGGCGCAGGTGGGCCCGGCGTCCAGGCACTTGGTGTCGAGGTGGGCCTTCAGCGAGGCGAGGATCGTGTCGAGGTACACGGCGCTCGCCGCCCTGCGCTCGGGCGTGTCGATCAGGACGTCGGCCTTCCTGACGCCGCCCTGGCCGTCACCGACCAGCTGCTCCAGCACGTTGCCGCTGCCCTCGATCAGGTGCGGCGTGTAGATGTACTGGAGGGCTCCGGCGTCCTGGAAGAGCTGGAGGAACCGGTCGAGGTTCTGCCACGTGAACGTGTACTGACCGTCGACCAGGGTGGTGTCCGGGATCGCCAGTGCCTGGAAGTCCGCGAAGATCACGTTGTTCCGGTGCTTGGCGTGGTTGGCGGCGAAGTTCCTCATGACCTCCCACCAGCCCTCGCTGTAGTCCTCGACGCCGTACTGCGCGCGGATGTCCTGCGCGGTCCAGCCGTAGTCCCAGCCGACCGAGGTGAACCAGTTGTTCATCCGGAGCGTCGACCGGTTGACCGGCGGGAGCGCGGCGTCGTAGACCGTCACCGAGACCGGGACGTCCACCGCGCCGTCCGAACTCTGCACGGTGGCCTTGCCGGTGTAGGTACCGGGAGCCTGGCCGGCGGGCACCGCGACGCTGTAGTGGTACGGCTGCGTCGTGTCGGGGGCCAGCTCGTACGGGGTGTTCTCCACCAGGGCGTCGTAGTAGCTGGTCCCGCCGTCCGGCGGCTCCTGGTAGCCGGGCTGCCCGATGCCGTTCCAGGGAGTGACCTTGGCGACGCGCGGGTGGTTGTACTCCCGGTTCACGGTGATCCGGGACGCCGGGATGGTGGCACCGGCCGGCCCGGCGAGGTCGCCGGCCACCACCTGCACCCCCGTCAGCCGGTGGCCGGAGCGGACCGCGATCTGGGCGGCCTGGGTCTCGTTGCGGGCCGCGAAGAGCCCGACCGCGCGGGTGGGACGATCCGGAGCGGGAGAGGCCGAGAACACGTGGTCGTAGCCGCTCGCCACCCAGACGGACGGGGGCGGCTCCACGGCCGCCGCCGTTCCCGGTATGAGGGCGGCGAGCAGAAGACCGACCAGGGAGGGCACAACGGCCCTCACAGGTGATTTGTCCACAATCACTCTTTCTGAATTCAGATTCGCACACGGTGAACACCGCAGACGATCAGATGATGAGGGCCAGTCATATCGCATACCCGGTGAACCCGGTAGTTCGTGCCGATGCAAGCCACCGGTCCGTCAGGTGACCACGAAATGAACACGCGCGCTCCCCCGCCGCAGCCTGCGACGCACCGGGCCCGGACGGCGCCGCTTGCTACGCCGCCTCCCGCACGGCCTCTGCGCGGCCCGCTCGGGCGGGGGCGGCGGCCGTCCGCGCCCGGGCCGCCGTCTACGCTCGGGGCGTCGGTGGCCGAGGAGAGGGCGAACACGAGTGGGCAGCTGGGAGAAGGCGATGGACGCCGCCGGGATCACCGATCCCGCACTGCGCGACGACTACGGCCGACAGCGCCGCCAGGTCAGGCAGTACAAGCCGGAAGCCGTGCTGGCCGCCGGACTCCTCCTGCCGGCACGGCTCGTACCGCACGTGATCGCGGCCACCGCCCACATGCACCGCACCGACAGCCTGCTCGACAGCGGGCCGCCCGACGACCGGAAGAGCGCGTACGCGCACTGGGAGCAGGAGGTCACCGACGGCCTCACCACCGGGGAGACCGGCAACCCCGAGCTGCGCCCGCTGCTGAACACCGTCGCCGCACACCCCGCCCTGCACGGCCGCGCACTGGAGCACCTCGCCGGGGCCGCCGCCGACCTCGACTTCGCCGGATTCGCCACCGAGGCCGACTACGGGCACTACGTGGACGGCTACTCGCTTCCCGCGTTCATGGTCGTCGCCACCCTGCTCGGCCCGGACGGCGACCAGACGGCCTACCGCGCCGCCTGCCGCACCTTCATCGACGCCGGCCAGCGGCTCGACTTCGTCAGCGACCTCGCCGAGGACCTCGCCGACGGCCGCCTGACGATCCCCGCGCAGACCCTGGACCGGCACGGGGTCACCCGCGCCGACCTGGAACAGGCCCGCGACCTCCCGGCCGTCCGGGCGCTGATCACCGACCAGCTCGACCGGGTCGACCGCACCCTCGTGGAGGGCCGCGCCCTCGTCGGCCTCGTCCCGCCCGCCCACCGGCCCATGGTCCGTTGCATGATCGGCCTGGAGGAACTGACCAGCGCCGCCGCCCGCGCCGACGTCCCCGCCCTGCTGCACCGCTCGGCCGGCCCGGCCAAGCCCGCCGCCCTTCGCCTGCTCGCCCTCGAATACCTCCGGGCCCGTCGGCTTCGCCGGGTACGCCGGGTACGTCACTGAACGTCACACCCGCACACCCGTAGGCCCGTCGGCCCCGTACGGGCCGGCTGCGAGGGGTTCGTCTAGGGTGCGGTCCCGACGCGGTCGACGATCGAAGGGGGACGGCATGCTGACGTACGAGCACCTGAGCGAACCGGAACGGCGGTTGTGGGACGCGTGCCCCACCGGCTCGGTGGTCGACCTGCGCAGCGGTGAGGGGAGCGCGGACGACCCGGCCGGCGGGGCGGCCTGGGGTGACGGGCGCACCGTCCGCGCCGAGGCGATCACGGCCGCACTGCTCGCAGGCCCCGGACCCGGCGGCCCGGTACGGGCGCTGCGCCTGACGGGAGCGCGCGTCACCGGGCACCTCGACCTGGGCGGGATCGTGTCGGGGTGCGAGCTGAGGTTCGAGGGCTGCCACTTCGAGGAGCAGGTGGTGCTGCGGGACGCGTCGCTGCGGTCGACCGCCCTGACCGGATGCCGGATACCCGGGCTGGACGGCTGGCTCCTGAAGGTCGACGGCAACCTCTTCTTCGAGGACTCGGTCTTCGACGGGCGACTCACACTCACGCGGGCGCACATCACGGGCGAGCTGCGACTCAGCGGAGCACACCTCACCGCCACGGAGCTCACCGCCCCCGGGCCGGGCCCCGCCGGCGGTCCGGACCCGGCGCGCGGCCCGGACGTCTGGGCGCTGTGGGCCGGTGGCCTGGTGATCGAGGGCGGCTGCTTCGCCCGCAAGGGGTTCCGCTCCCGCGGGGGCCTGCGGCTGGTCGGTGCCCGGTTCAACGGCGGTCTCTTCATGGAACGGGCCCGCATCGACAACCCCGGCGGTGACGCGCTCACCGGCGACGACCTCTCCGCCTCCACCGTCGTCCTCTCCGACGGCTTCACGGCCACGGGATCGATCCGGCTCCCCGGGGCGGTGATCCGCAGCAGGCTCTCGCTGGACTCCGCCGTCCTGAACGGCGGCGCCGTGGCGCTGGCCGCCGTCCGGCTCACCACCGGCGACCTCCAGCTGACCCCGGCCGCCCCACCGACCGGCGCGGTCGACCTTCAGGACGCACAGGCCGTCGTCCTGCACGACAACGAGCACAGCTGGCCCGCCGACACCCGCCTCGACGGCTTCACCTACACCTCGATCCAGGCCCCGGCCGCCGGACCCGGTCCCGTCGCCGACCGCCTGGCCTGGCTGGCCCGCCTCCAGGGATACTCGCCCCAGGCGTACGAGCAACTCGCCTCCTGGTACCGGAGGATCGGCCACGAGGACGACGCCCGACGGGTCCTCCTCGCGAAGCAGCGCCGGCGCCGCCCCACCCTCGGCCCGCCCGGCCGGCTCTGGAGCCGGCTGCTGGACGTCACCGTCGGCTACGGCTACCGCCCCTGGCAGGCCGTGCTGTGGCTCCTCGGACTCGCCCTGCTCGGCGCCCTCGTCTTCGGGCAGGGCACACCCCACGAGGTGAAGCGCGGCGAGAGCGTTCCGTTCAGCCCCCTCGTCTACACGCTCGACCTGCTCATCCCCATCGGCGGACTCGGCCAGCGCACCGCGTGGTACTGGACGGGACCCCAGCAGTGGTTCGGCTACACCCTGATCGCCATCGGCTGGCTCCTGACCACCGCCGTCATCTCGGGCATCAGCAGAACCCTCAACCGCACCTGATCCACGACCTCGGGCAGCCGGCCGGAGCACCCCGGGCGAGGTGCCCCGGCCTCCGGGCGCACCCGGTGCGCGGCGTCCCGGCCTCCGGGCGCACCCGAGTCGAGGACACCTCCTGTCCGCCACGTCTGCCACGGTGATGACCGGGCCGCCGGTCGAGGACACCCCGTCCGACCGCCCGACCGCCCGCCTGACCACCCGACCGGCGCCCGACCGCCCGACCCGACGCCAGGAGCAGACCGCATGACCGTCCTCGGCACCCGCGCCCTCAACCGCGCCGCCCTCGCCCGCCAGTACCTGCTCGCGCGCGAGGACACGCCCGTCCGCGACGCCGTGGCGCACCTGTGCGGCCTGCAGGCGCAGGAACCCCAGGAACCGTTCACGGGCCTGTGGTCCCGGCTGAGGGCGTTCCGGCCACAGGACCTGGACGACGCACTGACCGGGCGCACGGTCGTACGCACGCACCTGATGCGCCGCACCGTCCACCTCGTCACCGCCGACGACGCGCTGGCCTGGCGGGCACGCCACGACGCCATGCTGCGCCAGCGGTCGACGGCCGCCTACCGGCGCGAGCTCGCGGGCGTCGACCTGGACGAACTCGCCGCCGCAGGAAGGGCGGTCATGGCCGACGCGCAACCCCGCACCATGACCGAACTCGTCAGGGAAGTCGAGGCCCGCTGGCCCGCGCCCCCGCGCCGCGCCCTGGGCGAGGTGCTCGTCGCCGCCCTCGTCCCGATGGCCCAGCTCCCGCCCCGCGGCCTGTGGCGCACCACCGCGGGCGTCCGCAACCTGCCCCTGGCCGCCTGGCTGGGGCGCGAGATCCCGCCGCTCTCACCCGACGAGAGCGATCCCGTCGGGCGCCGGCTCGTCCGGCGCTACCTCGCCGCCCACGGCCCCGCCGCCACCGCGGACCTCCGTGCCTGGTGCGGACTCGCCGGACTGCCCGCCGCGGTCAAGGCCGTCCGCGGGGAACTCGTCACCTTCCGCGACGAACGCGGCCGCGAACTGCTCGACCTGCCCGACGCGCCGCGCCCGGACCCGGACACCCCCGCACCCGTCCGCTTCCTCCCGGCCTTCGACAACGCGATCCTCGGCTACCAGGACCGCAGCCGCATCATCGACGACGCCCACCTCGGCCTCTCCGTCGCCGGCCGACGCGCCGTCCTCGTCGACGGCCGCGTCGCCGCCACCTGGACCCTGCGCGACGAACAGCTCACCGTCGCCGCGCTGCGCCCCCTGTCCGCCCCGGAACGGGACGAGGTCCACGCCGAAGCACGGGCCCTCGCCACCTTCCACGGCGCGGACCCCGACCGCGTCCGCCTCACCACGGGGACGGACTGAGCAGACGGCCTCCCCGCCTTCCCCGGGCGGCGGGCCGCCGTCCGGGGACCGCCGCGGCGCGCGGTCCGTCCGTCACGAGCCGGCGGTGGCCGTCTCCAGCGTGGTCGCCATGACCGGGCTGGTGAAGGTGTTCGTCGCGGCCCCCGAGGAGAGGTGGTAGGAACCCCACTTGAGGTAGTTGCGGGTGCCGTCCCACGTGGTGCCCCTGAAGGTGCCGGAGCCGGTCGTGAAGGACTGCTTCACCCCGTCGAACCAGAAGTCGATGGTGCCGTCGGTGCGGCCAAGGCGGATCTTCAGCGCGTAGGAGTGCCACTGGTTGTTGGCGGTCGGCGCGGTCCACAGTGTGTGGGCGACGTGCTCGGTGTCCCACTCCTGGAGGCGGATGCGCCCGGCCGTCGCGTCGATCTCGATCGGGTGGTTCGCCGTACCGGTGCTCGGCGAGCACTTGAGCTGGAAGACGTAACGGCTGTTCGTGTCCTGGATGTCCACCTTGGACGACCAGCCGAGGTAGAAGGTGTCCCCCTCCTTCAGGTCGGGGCCGAGCGTCTCGCAGCGCTCCGCGCCCGCGGCCTGGAACGCCCGCCACACGCTGCCCTTGGCGGAGTCCTGGACGACGCCGAAGTCACCCGACGCGCACTGGACGGCGGCGAAGGAGGACGGGCCCTTGCTGGTGCTGGGGGTCCACAGGACCTTGCCCGCGGCGGCGGCCGAGCTGCTCGCGGTGACCGAACCGCCCGCGATCGCGAGCGTGGTGAGGGCCACGACTCCGACGGCGGTCCTGCGGTGGTGGGACAGAAAGGACATGCCTCTCCCGGGTGGATGAGTGGCGGAAACGGACGCCGCCCGGGCCGGCCGGCCCGAACGCATCCGTCGATTCGACCACCTGACGGCCGGTCGGGCCAGCAGGCCGACCGGCAGCGGCCCTTTCGGGCACTCCCACCGGCCGACCACGGGCACCGGGGCAAGGTCTCCGCGTCACGGCGGCGGCCCCCGGGTGCCGTGGGCGCTCCCCGGACGAGAGCGCCGTCGACCTCACCGGCCCCTGCCGCTGCCCCTGCCCCTGCCGCTCCCGCTTTCGCTTTCGCTTTCGGAGAAGGAGGCCGGGACCGGCTTTCTCCTCCCCGGGGCGCGTTACGGGTGCGCGCGGCCGTCCTCACCACGAAGGTGGGGTGATGAGACTCATCGTGCTCCTCGAACCGGAGCTCCAGCGGGTGGCCCCCTTCGGCGGCGCCGCCGACGAGTACGTCGAGGGCGTGCGCGCCGTGCACGCGGCCGGGGCCGACCCGTCCGTGCCCGGCGCTCCCGGTGGTTCCACCCTGTGCGGCGCCGACACCCGACGGATGCAGGCCGTGGACTACCGCCCGGCCGAGCCCGGCTCCTCCTGGTACCCGCCCAAGTGGCACGGGAGCGGGAAGGTCTGCCCGCACTGCGACCGGGCCGCGCACACTGGCTGACCGACCGGGACTCCACCGGTCCGGCTCCCCGGGCCCACGCCGTGGGCTTCGCCCACACCTGTCGTCGGCCGTGGCGGGACGGCACACGGACGCGACGACGCGGGCGGCCGAGGCCACCCGGAAGGCCGCTGCGGAAGCGGTCAGGTGCGCGGCGGCGCCCCGCCGGGTTCTCCGGAGTCCTCCGTGCCCGCGTCGTACGAGGAGGTGCCCGCGTCCAGCAGGGGTTCCTGCGTCTTGAGGTGCGCGGGCGCCAGCGCTCGCAGCACGTGGTAGCCGGTGATGACGACCACGGTCCCCAGCGCGATGCCGCTGAGGCTGAAGGTGTCGGTGAACGTCATGGTGACGTTGCCGACCCCGATGATGATGCCCGCGGCGGCCGGCACGAGGTTCAGCGGGTTGCGCAGGTCCACGCCGGACTTGGTCCAGATCTGCGCGCCGAGCAGGCCGATCATGCCGTACAGGATGACGGTGATGCCGCCGAGGACCCCGCCGGGGACCGCGGCCACGACGGCACCGAACTTCGGGCAGATTCCGAACAGCAGCGCGAAGCCGGCGGCCGCCCAGTAGGCGGCGGTGGAGTACACACGGGTGGCGGCCATGACGCCGATGTTCTCGGAGTAGGTGGTGTTCGGCGGGCCGCCGAGCGCGGTGGAGAGCATGGAGCCGACGCCGTCCGCGGAGATCGCGGTGCCCAGCTTGTCGTCCAAGGTCTCACCGGTCATCTCCCCCACCGCCTTGACGTGCCCGGCGTTCTCCGCGACCAGCGCGATCACCACGGGCAGGGCCACCAGGATCGCGGACCACTGGAAGGAGGGGCCGTGGAAGGCGGGCAGGCCGATCCAGTCCGCCGTGCCCACGCCCGACAGGTCCAGACGCCAGTGGTCGGTGAGCTGTCCGCTCGCGTCCACCGAGTGGATCTTCCCGAAGATCCGGTCGAACAGCCAGGAGATCCCGTACCCGAAGAGCAGCCCGAGGAAGATCGCCACGCGCGACCAGAAGCCCCGCAGGCACACCACGGCCAACCCGGTGAACGACATCACCAGCAACGCCGTCCACTGGTCCTGCGGCCAGTAGGTCGAGGCGGTGACGGGCGCGAGGTTGAAGCCGATCAGCATGACGACGGCGCCGGTGACGATCGGGGGCATCGCGGCGTGGATGATCCGTGCCCCGAACCGCTGGACCGCCAGGCCCACCAGGAACAGCGCCACGCCCACCACGAACACGGCGCCGGTGACCGTGGCACTGGTACCGCCCTGCGCCCGGATCACCGCGGCCACGCCGACGAAGGACAGCGAGCAGCCGAGGTAGCTGGGCACCCGGCCGCGGGTCGCCAGCAGGAAGATGACGGTCGCGACGCCGGACATCATGATCGCCAGGTTGGGGTCGAGCCCCATCAGCACGGGCGCCACGAAGCTCGCGCCGAACATGGCCACCACGTGCTGGGCGCCGAGCCCTGCCGTCCGCGGCCAGGAGAGTCGTTCGTCGGGGCGGACGACCGCTCCCGGTGCGGGCGTCCGCCCGTCACCGTGCAGCTTCCAGCGCACGCCGAGGTCCATGTGGGGGTTCGCTTTCTCTGTACTTCCGTGGAATCGTCCGCACCATTCTCGTGGCCGCCGGGCGTCCCGCGCGCCACCGGCACTGCTCCTGACCTGCGCGCTCGCGCGGCACTGACGTCGGTGGGCCCTACCGGACACCCCCCGTCACGTGTGCCGTCGGACCCGTCACCCGTCACCCGTCACCGGCGCCGTCGCCGGCGCCGGCGCCCGTCCCCGCCGCCCGTCAGAGCAGGCGCGCGTTCGACCGGGGCGTGCGGCCGGACTCCCCCGGGAGCAGTTCGGCGGTGCGGTCGGCCACCTCGTGGTGCAGGGCGTCGCGCACGGCCCGGACGGCGGGGTGGGTCACCGCTTCCCGTCGCACGGCCAGCGTGATCGGCAGTCGGATGTCGACCTCGTCGACCAGCAGCCGCCGCAACCCGGCCCGATCGGCGAGGAAGGCCGGCAGCACACCGACCCCGGCACCCACGCGGGTGGCTTCGAGCTGGGCGAAGACGTTGGTGGAGGAGAACGCGGGTGTCATGCCCGGAAGATGACGTTCGATGTCGAGGTCGCCGACCTGGAGCATCGACTCGATGTAGAAGATCAGCGGGTGCTCGCGCAGGTCGGCGACCTCGCCGGGGGGCCCGCACCGCGCGAGGTACTCGTCGCTGGCGTACAGCCCCAGCGCGTAGTCGGTGAGGTGCTCGGTCACCAGACGGCTCCTCGGCGGCCTGCCGATGGTCAGGGTGAGGTCGAAGCCGGCCGGGCGAAGGTTCAACTGACGGGTTGCGGTGATGAGTTCGACGTGCAGTCGGGGGTGGCGCCGGCGCACCCGGGCCAGGGCCGGGGTGGCGAAGACGGTGCCGAAGCCGTCCGGGGCGCTGACCCGGACGGTGCCGAGGATTGACGGCGCGTCCTGACCGGACACCGCGTCGACGACGCGGACGAGGGCGTCCTCGATCGTGCGGGCGCTCGCGGAGACGGCCTTCCCGGCGTCCGTCAGGGCCCAGCCCTCCGCACCGCGTTCCATCAGCCGCACCCCGAGGCTCTTCTCCAGTGCGGTGATGCGGCGGGACACGGTGGTGTGGTCCACCCCGAGCACCTCGGCGGCGGTCACCAGACGCCCCGTACGGGCGACCGCGAGCAGGTAACGCAGGTCGTCCGCGCGGAGTCTGCGCGGATCGAGACCGCTACGGTCCGTCCGCGTGGGCGGGACCTGCGCCGGAGCCGGAGCCGGATCATCACCGACCGGGCGGGAACGGGAGCGCACGCGATCAGCGTATCTGCATTTCCGCACACCTCGTCTGCACGATTGGCGATTGAACGCACAACCTCACGGGGGTCACAGTCGAACCTTCCCGGCCGGCGTACCCGGCCGCCGTCCGTCCCCCGGTTCCTTCCGAGGTTCCTCCCCAAGTTCCTCCCAGCGTTGAGGGGTTCTCCATGGTTGCCAGCCTGTCCCTGCCACGGATCATGCGCGTCGGCCGCGGCGCCGCCGAGGAACTCGGCAACGTCATCGCGGGGCTGGGGCTGAGCCGGCCGCTCCTCGTCACGGATGCGTACCTGGTCGGAAGCGGTGCGGCGGAACGCCTTACGGCAGCCCTGCTCAAGGCCGGACTCAGCCCGCGGCTGTTCTCCGACACCGTGCCCGACCCGACGACCGACTCCCTCGCCCCGGGACTGAAGGCTCTGCACGACCACGAGGCGGACTCGGTCATCGGGTTCGGCGGCGGAAGCCCGATGGACACCGCCAAGGCCCTCGCCCTGCTCGGCGTGCAGGGCGGTCACATGCGCGACTACAAGGCACCGCGCGTCAACCTCGGCCCGGCGCTCCCGGTGATCGCGGTCCCCACCACCGCCGGCAGCGGATCGGAGGCGACCCAGTTCACGGTCATCACCGACAGCGGCACGGACGAGAAGATGCTCTGTCTGGGCCCCGCGTTCCTGCCGATCGCCGCCGTGGTCGACGTGGAGCTGACCATGTCGATGCCGCCCCGGCTGACCGCCGACACCGGCATCGACGCGCTCACCCACGCCGTCGAGGCGTACGTGAGCCGCAAGGCCAACCCGTTCTCCGACGGCCTCGCCCTCACCGCGATCGGCACCATCGGCCGCCACCTGCGCCCCGCCTACACCGACGGCTCGGACGTTCGGGCCCGCGAGGCCATGATGCTCGCCGCGACCCAGGCCGGCATCGCCTTCTCGAACTCCAGCGTCGCCCTCGTGCACGGCATGAGCCGCCCGATCGGCGCCCACTTCCACGTCGCCCACGGTCTGTCGAACGCGATGCTGTTCCCCGCCGTGACCGCCTTCTCGGTGCACGCGGCGCCCGGCCGGTACGCCGACTGCGCCCGTGCCCTGGGAGCCGCGACCGCCGCGGACGCCGACGAGGTGGCCGCCGGGAAGCTCGTCGACGCGCTCCGCGGCCTCTGCCACGACCTGGACGTGCCCACACCCCGCGCCCACGGCATCGACCAGGAGGCCTGGACCCGCCTGACGCCCCTCATGGCCGAGCAGGCCCTGGCCTCCGGCTCCCCCGCCAACAATCCCGCCGTGCCCACCGCCGACCAGATCCAGGACCTCTACGCCGGCATCTACGGCTGATCCCCTCGTCCGGAATTGCCCCGGAAACGCAAAGAACCCCCGTCCGTATCCCGGACGGGGGTTCTTCACAATGATTGTTCGGCGGCGTCCTACTCTCCCACAGGGTCCCCCCT
>NZ_JBEXNT010000193.1:0-13350 GCF_040611255.1 Kitasatospora sp. NPDC002965
TGCAAGCACTGTCAGCACATGATGCCTGGTCAAGACAGAGATTCCGCTGACACTGCGATGACGATCCTCAACTGGCAAAAACATGCAGACCATCACCGCACGGCCGGGATCGAGGCGCCGGCGCCGTCCGTCCGCCGGCCGCCGTGGGACGGCCTCCGCACCTGATCCGGAGTACCGGGCCGGGTTTCCTGAGGAAACTCTCCGGAGTTTCCTCAGGAAACTTCTCCCGGATTTCCTGAGGAAACTCGGCCCGGTCGACTTACCGCTTCTCCGGACTGTCACCATTGGGCAGACATTCAGCCGCCGCCGCAATGATCATTATACCCGGAGTTCTCCGTGGTCTCGGTTTTCGCCGGTCCGTATTGAATTCCGGACCGGCGGACGGACGGACCGCGGTTGGTCGGCATGGTGTGGCACCGGACGGGTGAGACGCGGTGCACGGCAGCTGGGGTCGGGTGCTCCTGCCGCCGGAGTGGCAGGAGCACCCGGGTTCACCCTCGGGCTGGACCTCCTCCTTCGGACCTTGTTTTGGTGCGCTTCCGGAGGAGTTCCTCCAGGCGCTCGGGTGTGGTCGCGAGGGTCTGGCGAAGGCGGCGGCGGGCATGGCACAGGGTGACCCTCGCGCAGTTCGCCGAGATCCCCAGCTGCCGTCCGATGTGCACGGGTGCGGTACCGATCCGTGCAAGCTCGATGACCTGCCGCTCCCGGACGGAGAGCCTTCGCACTGCCTCCTCCAGGTCACGCCGTTCCCAGAAGTCCGGACCCGGTGTCGTAGGAGGGAGAGAAACCTCGGCACCAGGCCCGTCCAAAACTCGGCCAGCCGCGACCCGGCCCCTGCCCGTGGCCCGCAGGTCGCGGAGGGCCACGGCGAAGTACCTCTGAGCAGTCACAGGGGCGATCCTCAGCGCCGTACTGATCGCCTCATCGTGCAGACCCGCAAGGCGAAGGCGGACGACCTCGGCTGCCCTCGGCTTGCGGGCAGCCAGTCCTTCTAGCAGGTCGTCCAACTGCGACCTGGTCTCGATCTCCCTGAGACCGTCCTCGCCGGTCGGCCTGACGAGCTCGGCCTGCATCATGGCGTGCACGGTCCGGGTCCGCTGGACCCTCTGGCGGTGGAAGTTCACGAACTCGCTCCGCACCACCTTCCAGAAGTAGGCCCAGGCCGGGCCCCGCAGACCTTTCCCCAAGCTGTCCCAGTGGCAGTAGAGGGTAACGAGGGCGTTCTGAACGATGTCCTCTGCCTCCACCAGGCTTGCGCCCCGGGCAAAGGCGTACTGGATCGCAGCCGCTGACGCCTCCGCAACGAACGTCTCGAACTCCAACGGGAGCTCATACCGCGTGGAAATATCGGCAGACACCGCATCCGGCGTACCGGGCACGGGTCAGCCCCGGGAGAGGTAGACGGCCGGTCCGAGGCAGCCGGCCAGAGCGGCCAGCACCAGGGCGAGCTGCTCGGGGGTCCACTTCTGCCAGACCCCGACGGCGACGACCGTGAGCACCACGATGGCCACCACGGTGGTCTGCTGCGAGGAGCCGGAACGGTGCTCGTGGCGAGACTCCGGCGACCGCACCGGTCGCCGGACGAGGACCGGGCCGGTTCGGACGCGCAGGAACTTACGCATGATCAACTCCAGTGCATAGAGGGGCACTTCGGGCAGGCGGCTGCGACTCGACCAAAAGCACACGCGCACCTGGCCGACAATCATGTCGCCCGGCCTACCGCCTGCACCAATCCCGCAACTCGCAGTGACATATGGGATGAATCACAGGGCTCCGGGACTGTGCTTTTAATGCCTTCTCCGTCTTACGTACGGGTGCAGGCGTGCACGCGTGCACGCGCTCGCCCAGATAGAGGGGCCGGCCAACCGTCGCTGCGACTCGACCAAAGCTGCACACGCGACAGTGGCCACACCAGTGCCGTACCGGCTTCACCGAAGCCTGACCGGCATGACGGAGCCGTCTCTGCCCACTCTCCGGTGTGGGCAGAGACGGCTCTCTTCATCCCGGCGAACCGTTTGGCTCTGGCGGTCCGCTACTTGGCCTCTGGGGGAGGGCCGGACCGGTTTTTGGCGGTAGCGGTCAGGCGGTGAGCTGCTTCGGGGCGCGGTCGGTGCGCAGTTCTTGGAGGTCGGGGATGTGGTTGTAGAGGGTGCCGGGGCTGACGCCGAGGAGCTTGGCGATCGAGGTGATCGAGTGCTCGGGGTTGGGGAGCATGTCGCGGGCGGCCCGGATGATGTCGGCGTTGACGACGGTTGGCCGGCCGCCGACCTTGCCGCGGGCTCGGGCGGCGGCCAGGCCCTCGCGGGTGCCGGAGACGATCAGCTCGCGGATGAACTCGGCGAGGGCGGCGAAGACGTGGAAGACGAGCCGGCCGCCGGGGGGGGTGGTGTCGAGCCGCTCGTGCAGCGATGTGAAGCCGATCTCGCGCTTGCACAGTTCGCCGACCATGGCGATCAGGTCCTGGAGCGAGCGGCCGTAGCGGTCGAGGGCGGGGACCACAAGGGTGTCGCCCGGCGCGAGGAAGGCGTGGCACGCCTTCAGCTCGGGCCGCAGGTCGTTCTTCCCCGACTTCTTGTCGGCGAAGATCCGGCGGCAGCCGACCTGGTTGAGGGCGTCGAGCTGGCGGTCGAGCTTCTGTCCTCCGGTGGACACCCGTGCGTATCCGATGCGGATCTCGGTACGGACGGCGGGCTCGGCGACCAGGAGTTCGAACTGTGCGTCTTCAAGTGGCGTGCTCACGCCCGGAATCCTGTCAGAAGACGGTGGTCGGGGGTTGTTGAACCACCTGGGTTTTTGAAGGGGTTTTTGAAGGTCCTGGGCCCCTTCCGGCGCCCCGTGCGGTGATCTTCAATAAACGATGGTTTCTTGAAGACGCCGAGCGTCACCCGCGCCAGTTTCGGTGAATTTGCGGTCGCCGCGACTCTCCGTGGCCGCCGAGATGCTCGGATGCAACTCTGTCCACGCTGGGGCCAGGCCTTTGATGCCGGCTGGAGAGACCTGGAAGCGCCAGGCCCTGGGGC
Organism: Kitasatospora sp. NPDC002965; assembly: GCF_040611255.1. Taxonomy (NCBI): domain Bacteria; kingdom Bacillati; phylum Actinomycetota; class Actinomycetes; order Kitasatosporales; family Streptomycetaceae; genus Kitasatospora; species Kitasatospora sp. NPDC002965. Next base: position 3,021 of record NZ_JBEXNT010000193.1, read on the forward strand.
ACTACTCACGGTGACAACTATGCCCACCACGCCGAGGAATACCGGCCAGAAGATCACAGACTCCTACCGGTACTGGACCCCACGTAGGTGCCCGGTCAGATCCAGCCAGCCGCGCGCGCCTTCTCCGCAGCGCCGAGGAGCAGTAGGAGGCCCGCTCCTGCCCGGTGACCGTCCCGTATCAGGTAAGGCTCGTACGGGCTGTAAGTGGTGTCCGGCTCAGAATGAAGCCCCACCAGAAACACGTCGCTGTAGACTTTCTTCTCGTTTTCGCTCACCTTGCCAACTTCGAGTCCCTTCTCATCCGAGACCCTGCCGTACTCGTTGACCCTCCCCCTGAGCATCCCCAACGTGTCGTAGACGCGCCCGGAGGCATCCACCGAGCCGACTTTCGAGTCGGATGAGTCATACACGGAACCGGAGCGGTACCAGCCGCAGACCATTCTCTTGTCGTCGTAGATCGAGCCCATGGGCTGCTCCGTTCCGTTATGAGTGGATGTACAGCCGCATTCCGGTGTGGTCTTGGAGGCGAACGAAATCCCCAACTTCCATTGCATCACCGCAGCCTGAGGGGTGCATCCGGTCACCCTCAGCAACGAGGGAGCGTGCTGGTGCTAGCTGAACTGACGAACACAGACCGCCCGATCAGCGATTCCTACCAGTACTGGACCCCCGCGAACTCCTGCGCGCCGTCGCCTCCACCCACCCCCAGCTCACCCACCTCGCCGACACCCTCACCGCCGACGGCCTCGCCGCCTCCCCAACCCCTTCCTCGGGTAGACGGACCCGCCGGCCGGCGCCCGGGAAACCGCTGGGCGTCACGCCCCCGCACTGCCAGGATGTCGGCCATGCGCCTGCGCCCCGGCTTCACCCTCGACGACGCCCAACGTGGCCTCACCTTCGTCTACGGCCTCTTCCACGGCCTCCACGGCTCCAAGGAAGGCGGCTCGGTGAACGCCGTGGCCTACCTGACTGCGGTCGACCTCGCCCAACCCCACCTCCTGGCGTTCAGCGACCCCGACCTCGGGACAGATCTGAGGTCCACGGCCTACTGGCAGATCTTCTCCCTCACCGGAATCGCCAAGTCAAGCGGGAACCGAGCGGCCTTCAGCGAGGTCAACATTCAGGTCGCGGCTCTCGGGAAGGCCCAGGAGGAGCTGGACACGCTCAAGGAGTACGCCTCCCGGCCAGGGCTCGCCGTCTTCTACGACACGCACATGCTGAACCACTGGAACAGCCCGAGCGCTGTTGTGTGGCAGGAGGTCCTGAAGGCAGGGGGAAGGCCCACCAAGACGGTCCGCCTGGTGGTGCCGGACGCGGTGATCGGCGAACTCGACCAGCAGAAGTACGGACAGGGAGACCTCGCCAAGCGAGCCGCCACCGCACTGGTCTACCTGGAGAGGACGCTACGCGACACCGCGCCCGGGCAGCCCGTGGAGATACGCCCTGGCGTCACCCTGGAGGTGCGGATGTCCCCGCCTGGCCCCCGCGAGGCCATCCAGGACGTCGACTGGCACATCCTGCAAGCCGCGAGCGACCTCCAGCAGCTCAACCCGGCCTCGACGGTGCTGGTGCTGTGCGACGACACGGCCATGAAGCTCCGTGCACGTCAGATCGGCCTCGACACCTTCTGCCTACCGAACAAGGAACGGAAGAACGAGAGCACGAGCGCCAAGGCCAAGGCCGAACAGACACCAGCCGAAGCGTCGTGAACCGCACCACCCGGGGACCCAGTCCCCTTCGGTAACAACTACGTACCGCAGGCCACATCGTGTAGCGCACCACCCAGGACGCGCGGAACCATCGGCCCATGGAAGCACCTGTTGTCGCCGCACTGATCGCCTCCGGCGCCGCCCTCGCCACGTCAGTCCTCACCGCCATCGTCACCGTCCGCAACGCCCGTACACAGGCCCGCGAAGGTCGGAGAGCGCAACTCGACACCGCCCGCCGCAACCACCAACGCGGCGCGTACGCCGACCTGGTCTCGACCACCCGGACATACCTGCGGGCCACCGTGGAAGTCCTGACCATCGCCGAAACGCTGGACCGGAACGGCTCCGACGAGGGACTCCGGAATGCGAAGGGCACACAGGTGTATCTGGACGCGGACACCGCCAAGAACATGCACGTACGGCTGAAGGCGGTCCTGGACAGCAGCGCCGTCACGGACGCCGCGGTCCTCATCGATCTGGAAGGCCCGCCGGCCGTTGCCGAACGCGCTGCGGAGGTTCAACGGCGGGCGACCCATCTGGAACGCGCCCTGGAGACCGCGGGGTATCTCGACGACCCCGGCCCCGCCCGGGCCAAGACCGACTTCGTCGCTCTGGAGCAGGCCCTGAAGGCCTTCGTGGAGTCCGCGAAGGCACACTTGAGCAGCCACATCTGAACCCGCGCCCTCCTGATGCCCCGTGAGGCGCGGCGACAGTGTGGGTAGCGGGTGCGATCCTGCGGCCATGGACAGCATCATCGCGTTCAAAACGATCACCGATGCCCTCGGCCCGCGCGCGGCCGCACCGTCCCCCAGCGTTCTGGCCGCCGCGCTGCGCCGTACCGAGGCAGCCGAGACCGGTGCTCTGCGGGACCTGTGGGGGTTCGCGGCCGCGGCTGCCGAAGCAGCTGGCGCCGACACGGTCAGTCGCCGTGGTCGGGAGCTGTGGGCCACCGCCGCCGACTACGCCCGCAGGGCAGCCGACCTCGAGACCGCCGTTCCCGCCGGCGCGACCGTAGGAGCTGGGCACGGCTAGGTTCGGCGCACCCCGAACCCCTGCAGACGACAGGATCCCGCCGTGCAGCTCGTCCTCACCACCGCAGACCTGCAGCAGCTTGCCCAGACCCCCGCGGACCGCGCCGCCGTCACCTGCCTGCGACTCGGACGCCGGGGCTGGGCCTTCGGGCGGCGCGAACCGAACAGCCGACGCGACGGCCTGGTCGCGATCGATGCGGAGGCCCTTCACGAACGACTCGCTGCCGGCGACACCTTCACGGATCTGCTGGCCGCCAACGACTCCTGGTCGCTGGCCAGCACGGCCGACGGCCGACACCTCGGGGTTGTCACCGGCCCGCACCAGATGTGGCAGCAGGCCCTGGTGGTCGACCTGGCTGGCGCGCAGCGCGTGACGGGCCCCGGTCTGGAGCTGATCGTTACCCGGTGCGGGCGATACCTGTCGGTGGACCGGTCCGGAGAGCTCACCGACCTCGGCGAGCTCGCGGCCGCCCAGCTGGTCTATCGCCTCCCGCTGATGCGCGAGGACACCCTTCCGCCGGTGCTGCTCGCCGCCCGGCACGCCCGCCGGCTGGTCGAGGCCCTGGGCGCCCCGGGGGATGCCGGTCCGGAGCAGGCCCGGGCCGGGGCCCGGGCGGCCGCGGCCGTCACTGAACTGCTGCGCCACACCGTCGGGGCGGACGTGCGTGCGCAGCGCGGGATCTCGGCGCAGCGGTTGGTGGATCACTTGGGGTCGCAGGAGGCCGCCCGGGTTCGTCTGGGGATTGCCCGTTCGACGCTCTCGGAGTTGTTGTCCGGTCGGTAGGGGTGGTGGTTGCGTTGATGGGTACCGGTTTCAGGACGATGAGGGGCGAAGGGCCAAGGTCGGAGACGGCGCCGAAGTCGTAGCGAATTCGTTCGGGTGCGAGGGCGATCATGGAGAGGGACACGGTGCCCCAAACGCGTCCGCTTGGTGACACCAGGCGACGTATCAGGGCTGCCGGGTTGTCGACCGGGATGCCGTCGCCGCGCGCGATCGGCATCCACTGGCCCCAGGCGTCGTCCGGGGATTCGTCTGCTGGTTCGGGTCGCGCAACGGTTTGCAGCCGTGTCCGGAAGTGCGCTGCCCGGGCGGCCATCGTCGCGTGGATGTGCGGTGGGCAGGGCTGCGTGCTCGTCTTGCCGTCCACGCCGTCGTTGAGTACGACGCTCAGGCCGGCGGGCAGCTTGTGGTCTTCGAGGCTGCTGCCGTTCCAGCTGACCACGCGTACTTCGGAGGGTCGGGCGGTGATCAGGTGGAACGGGTCGAAGCGCTCCGGCTGGAGATCGGTGAGTGCCCGGCCGCTGGCGGCGATGAGTGGCAATCCGCCTCGGGAGAGTCGTTGTTGTGGGGTCGCGGTGTGGCCGAAGCCGTTGAGCAGGCAGGCCGCCACCGGCTCGCCGTCGCCGTCTGTGCCGGGGGTGACGGCGAGCCAGGTGCCGCCCGCGTCCAGGTCCAGGCCGCCAGTTGAGTGGGGCTGGTCCGGCCAGTGGTGGCCGGGTGGTAGCGACCTGCGGTCGGTGTACTCGTCGCGGACGGCGAGCAGGAGAACCGGCATCGCCGAGTCGGGGTCGATGCTGACGAACACCGTGCACACGGGCGGTTTCCTTCTAGTCGGCCTTCAGGTGGTGGGCGGCCATGAGGATGCCGAGGGACGCGCCGGCCAGAGTCAGCCGGCCGTCGTATGCGGCGTCGACGGCGTCCGGCAGGCTCCACCACTCCAAGGTCATGCCGAACTCCGAACTGGTCAGGCGCTGCTTCCCGAGGGTCAGGTCGCGTGCCAGGAAGACGTGCAGGCGTGCGGTGCTGAGCGTCATCAGGGCGACGCTGCCCAGCGCCGTCCACTCCCGCGCGGTGATCCCGGCCTCCTCGCGGAGCTCCCGCCGTCCGGCGTCCTCGGGGCTCTCTCCCTGCTCGACGCGGCCGCCCGGCGAGGTGACGACCTCGCCGTAGACGTACGTGGCGGAGCGGACCATGCCGACCCGGCCGCGGTCGTCCATGGGGACGATCATGGCGCCGTCCTGCTGCTGGGTGATCCACACCTCCCCGGGTCGCCCGTCGGGCCGGGTGACCTGGTCTTGGTGGACGGCCAGACCGGGCGCGGTGAGCACCGTCCTGCGGTTGTGCCGCTGCCAGCTCACATCGGCCTGCCGCAGTGCAGGACGACCTGGCTGTCGGTTGCGACGGCGGTGACCAACGCGGTCAGGCGTGCGTGCATCGTGGCCGACACCTTGTCCTTCCAGTCCGCGAGTTCACGGAACCTGTGTTCGTCGTGTGCCTCGGACGGGGTGACCGAGGCGGCTTGCTCCCAGGTGAGGGGCCTGGTGGTGAAGTAGTAGGTGCTGACGGGCGGCCAGCCCTCGGCCGGCGGGGAGAAGTCCACGCCGACCGGGCGCAGTGGGCCGTCCAGGTTGAGGGTTGTTTCCTCCAGGGTTTCCCGGCGTGCCGCCTGCTCGGGGGTCTCGCCGGCGTCGAGGAGGCCTCCCGGTGTCCACCAGCGCTGCGGCCAGCCGTTGGCGGCCCGGCCCGGGTGGTAGGAGTCGTGCAGGAGGAGCAGCTTTTTGTCCGGGTCGAGGAGCAGCACGCCGCAGCCGTGCAGGGCGCGGGGCAGTGTCTGGACGAACTCCTCGCGGCGCATCCAGGGATTGGGCATCGGGTGGCTGCCGTTCAGGTCGCGGGCGCGAAGAGCGCGCGCAGGTGGGCGGGGTCGGCGGTGCCGGGGATCGGCGCCACCAGCGGGTCGAGGTCCAGCAGCCACCGTAGGGCCGCCGCCGGGTCGGGCAGCAGGCCGGCGTTCAGCGGTCGGTACGGTACGTATGGGATGTCGTTGGCCAGGCAGTGCGCGAGTGCCGGGTCGTTCGGTTCGGCGGCGTTGAGGCAGTTCTGTACGGCGGCGACGGTCGCCAGGTGGGTGGCCTCGCGGATCTGTTCGGGGGTCACCTTGGACAGGCCGATGGCGGCGATCTTCCCCTCCTGCCGGAGCGTTGCGAGTTCCCCGACCTGATCGGCCAGCGGCACTGCGGGGTCGACGCGGTGCAGGTAGCACAGGTCGATGCGTTCGGTTCCCAGGCGGCGCAGGGATGCTTCGACGGCGGCGCGTAGGTAGTCGGGGCGGCCCAGGGGGCGCCAGATGTTCGGCGCGGGCCGCACCATGCCGACTTTGGTGGCGAGTAGCAGGTGGTCGGGGTATGGGTGCAGTGCGCGGCGGATCAGTTCTTCGACGGTGTGCGGGCCGTAGGCGTCGGCGGTGTCGATGTGGAGGATGCCGAGGTCGTGAACGGCCTCGCGCAGCAGCGCGGCGGCGCCGACCATGTCGGTGGGCTCGCCCCAGGTGCCGGGGCCGGTCAGGCGCATGGTGCCCAGGCCCAGGCGGGGGACCTGCTTGCCCGCGATCGTGATCGTGTTCACGCGGTGGCCTCCCAGGTGGCGGTGATCGTTTCGACTGCCGCGTCGACGGCGGCGGCGTGCCCGTCGCTGGGCACCGGGACATGCGGCACGGCGTAGGCGGCGAGGGCACGGTGCAGTTGTACGTCCACGGCCGCGCGGAACTCGGCGTTGGTCCAGTCGGGGTCCTTGCCCGGGTGCTCGGCCGGCGGCAGCGAGGTGTCGAGGACGGTGGCGAGGAACACGGGCGGGCTGGGGCATGCCAGCTGTGCCAGGGCGGTCAGGCGGGACAGTGCTTCGGGGTCGGGGTGTTCGTCGCGGTGCTGGGCCGCGGCCAGGTAGTACGCGAGGGCGTCGTAGGGGGTGCGGTCCACGATCACGACGTCGGCGGTGAGCTCGGCCTCCAGGGCGGCGTTGGAGGTGGCGTTGATGATCCAGGCGGTGGACTGGGCGGTGTGGCGCGTCATCTTCGGGAAGCCGAGTTCGGCGGCGCGCTTGGCGAGGCCTCCGGTTCGGGCGACGGTGATGCCGTTGGCGCGTAGTTCCATCTCGATGCGGCGGGCGAGGGTGGTCTTGCCGGTCGAGTGCGTGCCGGCGATGTAGAGGCGGGGCGGGGGTGGTGTCACCACAGGGTCGGTTCCTCGCATTCGGGGTTGGCTGGCTGTGGGGCTCCGGGCATTCCGGGTGGGACGGCGGCGGCGAGCAGCGCGTCCCAGGTGTCGTAGTGCCCGGCGAGGGCGATCAGCAGCAGTGCGGTTGCGTGGGCGTCGTAGGCGGCCCGGTGGCGCTGGCCGGGAACGGACGCCAGGTCGATGGCGGTCAGCTCGATCAGCGCGTCGAGGCTGTACCTGCCGGCCTTCGGGTAGGTCGCGCGGGCGAGCCGCAGGGTGTCGATCACCCCGGCGGGCTTCCAGTGGGGCATGTGCCGCAGCAGCACGCCGTAGTCCACGTGGGCGGCGTGCGCGCAGATCCACACGCCCTCCAGGTCGGCGTGCACCTGGGGGCCGGCCTGTTCCCAGGTCGGCGCGGCGGCGACATCCCGGTTGGTGATGTGGTGTACCCGCGTGGCGAACGGGGTGATGGGGTTGGGCGGGCGCAGCAGGGTGGAGCGAGCGAACGACGGCACCGGGCTCCCGTTCACCACCGGGATCGCGGCGACCTCCACCAGGTCCGGTGGCTGTCCTCCGTTGCCTTCGACGTCCACGACGAAGAGGCGGGGCCAGGTGCCGTAGTCCATCGCGGTCTCCTTACTTCGGGTCGGTCCAGCCGATCTCGGCTCGGCCGTGCCGACAGGGGTGGTGCGGCTTGTCACGGTCGTGGACCTGGTAGCCGAAGCCGTGCTGGAGGTAGTAGCGCGGCGGCTCGTTCAGGCCCTGGACGATGATGGCGCGTTCGTTGACCTCAACGTCGCCGCTGGCCCCGAGAGCACGGGCGGCTTCGGTGGCCTCCTGCGGGCTGGGGGCCTTCCAGGCGTCGCGGCACAGGCCCAGCTGCGCCACCGGGCAGATGTCGCACAGCTCCCGGATGCCGTAGTGCCCGTTGTAGTCGGGCACCTTGTGGGCGTAGGCGACCCCGCAGCTGGTCTTGCGGAACAGGGGCCCGTACGGCTCGCCCTGGTCGTCGGGCCGGCGGAACGCGGCGAGGATCCGCTGCTCGGACTCCTTGGGCATGATCTTGCGGCGGGCGGTGTCCTCGTACGGCATCGGCAGGCCGTGGTCGGCGTAGTACGCGGCGATCTCTGTGCGGAAGAACAGGCCGGTGAACACCGTCGCGTCGGCGTGCCTCGACAGCTCCAGGGCCCGCTGGATGTGCTCGTCGGAGTCGTTGAGGCCCGGCACGATCGGCCGCCAGTACAGCACGGTGCGGTAGCGCTCGGCGTGCCGGTGGAGGGTTTGGAGGCTGGCGGCGGCGATGGCGGAGTCCACCGGCTCGATGCCCGGGTGGTCGATGCCGGAGTGGGTGACCAGCACGGTGAGCCGGATGTTGCGGTAGGAGTTGAGGACCTGGCAGTCCTCGGGGTCGACGCGCCACCTGGTGATGATCAGGACGTGGTTGGTCAGGCCCTGCTCGTCCAGCAGCCGCAGCGTCTCGAAGGTGTGCGGCTTGACGACGGGCAGCATCGGGTCCGTCGCCCGGTTGAAGATCTGGATCGGCGTGCGGTGGGGCCGGAAGTACTGGTGCCCGGTCAGCAGTGCCACCGCGGCCTCGTCGCTCATCAGGGCGCGGGGGGTCTTGAGCTCGAAGTTTTCGAACAGGTGTCGCACGCAGTACCCGCAGTCCAGCGGGCAGCCGACGACGTGGTTGAGCGACAGCCCGGACTTGCGGTACTCGATGACCTCGGCGAGCTCCGGTTTGAGCCCCGCGATCTGTTCGGGGGTCAGCAGGGGCAACGGGCGCCGGGCCCTCGGGGTGGTGCTCGTCATCGGTGATCCTCCTTGATCTCCAGTAACTGGTGCCGGCCGGCGCCGAACCACGTCCCGAAGTCCCTATGTGCGGCGCGCGGGTGGTCGGAGGTGTGGATCAGGTTCTCCACCAGGCGGTGCTGCGCCCGGGCGGCTGTGAGGCTGTCGGTGCCGAGGTCGGCGCGGATGGTGCCCGGTTCGGCCTGGTGGGGGTCGAAGTGCCCGAGGAGGCCGCGCAGCCGCTCGGGGGTACCCGGGGCGCCGTGGGCGAGTGCCACCTCCACCTGGTGCCCCACGTAGGTGGTGCGCAGGCAGCCGGGCACGTCCACGTCGATCAGGTCCTGGTCGACCAGCAGGTCCCAGTAGTGGACGTGGATCTGCCAGTCGGCGACGACGACCCGGCGCCGGTGTGCGATCCGTGCGGCCGGTTCCAGTCGGGCCAGCACCTGATCGGTCAGGCCTCGGCGCAGGCAGTCCGGCTTGAGGAGGATCACGCTCCAGCGCGACCAGTCCACATCGTGCAGCGGGTCCCGTTTCACGCGATCCCTCCGGTGGCGACCCGGGCGGGCCAACGGTGCTCGAACTGCCAGCGGGCGCCGGGCTCCAGGGCGTCGAGGAGCTGTTGGTCGACCGGGTCCGCGGGGCAGTTGACGATCTGGCGGTGCGCCTCGAAGAGCATCAGCACCCGCTGCCAGTACAGCGGCAGGTCCAGGGCGGCGACGTCGGCCGGGGAGTACTGGGCCCGGTTGGTGCGCAGCAGTTCTTCGTGATTCAGCACGGTGCGGATGTGCGTCCACGTGGTGTCGGCGGGCATCACCGGGGCCGGGAACAGCGGGGCGTCCTCGGGGTCGGCCGCTGTCTCTTCCAGTACGTCGGCCGCGCGTGCCAGGTCCCGAACGCCGATGTGCATGGATCCCACGTGGTGGGTGTAGTCGCCCAGCCGCAGGCCGAGGAGGGCGGCCGCGAACTCCTGGATCAGGGTGAAGCTGTACACGTCGCAGACCATGCCGCGGTTGGCGTCGTTGGCGCGCATGTAGGTGACCATGTGCAGGTAGCCGTCACGGGCCAGTAGCTGGAGCCCGACCAGGCACGGCAGATCGGGGTGACCGATCTCGTCCAGGTCCCGGGTCTCGAACACCGGCAGGTAGGCGCGCTTGCTGTCCTTCTCGGTCCGCAGCAGTTCCAACGCGAGGTCGAACGCGGACGGGGCGCCGTCCGGCCGGGGAGCGAAGATTCGCGCCCCGTAGGACGAGCCCTCGATCGTCGTCCCGTCGCGCGAGTCCGCGCGGCGGCGGTTGGCGTAGTGCCCGATCAGGTCGAGGTTGCGCATGCCGCCCAGGTACCAGAGTGCTTCCGCGTGGTGGTACACGGGGTTGACGGGCCGGCTCGTCAGGTACAGGGCGCGCCGACGGGGGTTGCTGAGCCGGAAGCTGGCACCGATGATCTCGTGGCTGTCGTTGCCGCGAGCCGAGTTGGCGAACTCGTAGTGCTCGGTGACGTGCTGCAGGACGGCAGCGTAGGCGTCCTGGAACGAGGGGAACGTGGGGGGTGCGATCACGCTGGACTCCGTTTCTGTGGTGCGGCCTGGGGATTCGGGTCGTCTTTCCGACCGGGGGTGCCGATGATCGGCACCCCCGCCGCTGTGGTGCCCCGCGCGGGTGTTCTTCTCCGCCGTGCGGGCGGTCACGGTGTCGCCCCGGTGTTCGGGGCTGTTCGGCAGTGGCACGGGTGGTGGCCGGGGAGCAGGCCCAGGCCGTGGAACAGGAAGATGGTGCGGGCGGTCGGGTTGCCGACGCCGGCGCTGCC
>NZ_JBEXNT010000194.1:0-12937 GCF_040611255.1 Kitasatospora sp. NPDC002965
GCGCAGCTGCGCGGACGGCCGGGCCGTCCGGTTCGGCGGGTCAGCCCGCCGGGACGGCGACGGCCTCGGCCGCCCCGGCCAGGGCCTCGGCCTCGCCGACGACCAGGTTCTCGATGCCGAGGAGGAAGCGGGCCATGGCGGGGCGCGGGAGGACGGCCGGATCGGCGGTCATGGCGAGCTGGAGGGCGTCGCCGGTCTGCAGGGCGTCCAGCGCGTAGCTGAGGCCGGGCCGCGGGTCGAACTCGGTCGGCCAGGTCAGGGTGGTCCGTTCGCGAGCCCGGTCGAGCGGTTCGGAGGACGGCACGGGGGCGGTCGCCAGGGTGGCCGGCAGGAGGTCGCGGGTGTCGTTGAAGATGCACGACCGGTCGGCCAGCGGGACGCCCTCCGCCGTCAGGCGGTCGATCTCGCCGTCCAGCAGGCGCCGCTCGTAGTAGGCGTGGCGGTACGCGGCGATCGCGGCGGCCTGGGTGCGCCGGACCGTCTCGCCGAAGTCGCCGACGGCGTTCGGCAGATGGAACATGCCGTCGCTCGCGATCACGCTCACCGCGTCGGTCAGGCCCGGCAGGAAGCGGTTGCTGACGATGACCTGGATCACGACGTCCGGTGATCCCGAGAGCTCGGCGGTCATCGTGCAGGCCGCCGCCAGCAGCACGGAGGAGGAACTCGCCCGGTGGGCGGTGGCGACCAGGTCGACCGCGCGGAGCAGGGCCGGCGAGTCGAGCAGTGCGTTCGGGAACGGCGCGGACTCCGCGGTGGTGGGCGGGAAGAGGCGGGGCGGGCCGAGCCGCAGCTTGCGCAGGACGTGCGCGCGGGCGTTGGCGTCGCGGCGTCTTCCCCGCTCCGACCGCTGGAACTCCGCCTCCTCCAGCGGCTGCTGGGGCGACCGCTCGGCCCGGACGGACTCGGGGGTGGCGCCCAGGGCCAGCTCGGTGAGGTCCTGGATCACCCGGCCCATTCCGCTGCCGTCCACCGCGGTGTGGGAGAGGACCAGGGTGATGTGCCGGACCAGCCCGTCGGCGATCACCAGACCGACCCGGAGCGGCCAGTCGGTGGCACTGTCGAACGGGTCGGCGGCCAGCCGGCGGTGGAGTGCGCTGCCGGCGGTGGCGAGTTCGGCGGGGTCGTCGTCGCAGTGCCGGGTGTGCACGGTCAGCAGGCCGTCCGGGTCGACGGTCTGGCGCAGCCCGGTCCCGCTCTCGTCCGGGTGCAGACGGGTGTGCAGGGAGTCGTGCAGGTGGAGCAGGTCGCGCAGGGCGTCCAGGGTGGTCTGCACGGGGACGCCGGGGTCCACGGGTGAGGCCGTGGTGATGTTGTAGCGCGGACGGTCGGCGGGGGTCAGGCGGTTGACGACGTCCCAGATGGCCTGCTGGCCCCAGGTGGCCGGGCCGCTGCCGGATCTTCCGTTCGAGAAGCTGATGTCCAAGGTTCGACTCGTAGTCACCGTGGGGGTTCTCCGATGTGTGGTCCGAGGATCAGTGGTGCTGCGGAGGGTGCGGTGGGAGCCGTAGGGAGAGTCTGGCGCACCACCGGGAGATCGTCGAGAGTCCACCGGTGGGGTGGGGGTGGTTCAGGGGGGTGGCCGGTGCGGGCGAGCGGTGGAACCCGGGGCCGGGAGGGTGGCGTGGCCGCCGCATGCGGAACCGCGAGATCCAGCCATGTGAAGGTCGGATCAGGTAATCATCTTCGGACGCAAGGCGAACGGCCGGTGAGTCTCCGGAACCCATGGAAACATCTGACATGTGAAGCGTGAAATTGCACTGCTTCGCACCTCGGCCCACCCCGTGCCCTTGTGAAGGAGAGATCTCAGATGAAACGATTCACCGCGATCCTTGCCAGTGCCGCCGCCCTGTCCGCGCTCGGCGCCGTGAGCGCCACCGAGGCCACCGCGCAGGTCTCCACCGCCACGACGGCGACCAAGACCTGTGTCTACGGTTTCGAAGGCATCCTGCGGACCCAGCTCTGTGCCACCGTCGACGGGGACCAGGTCTGGCTGTCCGGCTACGCCACCCCGGTCGCCATCAGCTGGACCCCGCAGACGGTCTCGTTCGACCTCACGGCCGGGGTCGTCGGCGGCGCCTCGCTGGGGACCGACACCCCGAACGTCGTCATCCCCGTCGGCGGCCGGCCGGTCGGCTACGTGGCCGGGACCGCCCCCTGCGGATCGACCGTCACCGGGACGTTCTCCGTCACCAAGTGGGGCTGGCCGCCGTCGACCGCCACCGTCTCGGTGCCCGTCCCCTGCTGATCCCCGCCGGGTCCACGGACTCGCCGGTCGGCCGTCCCTCACGGGGCGGCCGGCCTGCGGGCGCGTGAACCCGGCCTCCGGAACGGGTCGCCGGCCGAGCCGGGCCCGTGACGGCCCGCGCGCCGGTCAGGACCGTTCGGCGGTGACGACGTGGTAGTCGAGCAGGCCGTCCCGCCACGTCGTCAGGAAGTTGCGGGTCCAGTGGCCGGACGGGACCGTCCCCTCCAGGTAGCGGTCCAGCCCCGGCCAGACGTCCTCGCCGATGGATCCGGTGGCGATGCGGGTGAACCCGGCGTCGGCGAGGTCGGCCGTGAAGGCGTCGAGCGGGTGGGCGACGTCCAGACCGTCCGCGAAGCTCCCGAGCAGGATGCTCAGCCGCTCGGCCGCCTCCGGACCCTCGGCGCTGAAGAACGTGGTGACCACCAGTCGGCCGCCGGGCCGCAGGACCCGGGCCGTCTCCCGCGCGAAGCCGGTCAGCTCGCGGAAGTGCTGCGCCGCCTCGACCGAGTACACGCCGTCCAGGGAGCCGTCCGCGAAGGGGAGGTCGTCCGCCGAGCCGAGGGTGTAGCCGAGCCGGTCAGGGAACGTCGCCAGGGCGCGGGCGTTGACGGCGCGGGCGCGTTCGACCTGGTCGGGGTGGATGTCGACGCCCGTCACCCGGGCGAAGCGGAACTCCCGCAGCGCGAGCGCGGCGCCGAGCCCGCGCCCGCAGCCGACCTCGGCCAGCCGCAGGGACTCGGCCGGCGCGGGGAAGGCGCGCAGCACCCGGCGGTACAGGTTCTCCTGACTGAGGACGCGGTCCTCCTGGGTGGGCGCGGTGGTGTCGATGCCGCGCCAGTCCCCGAAGTTGATGAAACCGCCCGCGAAGCTCGCGGCTCGGGAAAGGTCGTCAGGGCCGTAGGTCTGGCGTACGGACGCGGGGATGCGGTCGTTGCTCATGGGGGCTCGGTCTCCGTGTGAGGGCTGAGTGGTGTCGTGAAGGTGCGTGGGTCCGCGCCCGCTCGCGGGCGCGCGCCGCAGTACGTACCCAAACGTGCCGGTGACGGAACTACCCGAAGGGGGTGGTTTCGCGGATAACAAGCAGGTCAATCGGGTTGTGAGTGATACGTGAGGATGAGCATGCTTAACGGCATGACTTCGGCTACGTCACCTCTCCGCCAGACCGCCGCGCCCGTCGCGGACACCGCCGACTACGAGCACGACTGGGCGCTCGTCGACGTCGAGACCTCCGGGCTGAGGCCCGGGCAGCACCGGGTGCTGTCGGTCGCGGTGGTGACGGTCGACGCCCAGGGCCGGCAGACCGGGGAGTTCTCGACGCTGCTCGACCCCGGGGTGGACCCGGGACCGGTCGACATCCACGGTCTGACGGCCGAGCGGCTGCGCGGGGCGCCGACCTTCGAACGGGTCGCCGGCCGGATCGCGGAGCTGTTGGAGGGACGGGTCATGGTCGCGCACAACGCCCAGTTCGACTACGACTTCCTCAGCCACGAGTTCGCGCTGGCCCGGTCCTGGCTGCCGGTCTCCCGGCGGCTCTGCACGCTCGCGCTGAACCGCCGGATCGAGACCCCCACGGACGATCTGAGGCTCGGCACGCTCGCCGCGCACTACGGCGTCGTCCAGCGGCGGGCCCACGACGCCCTGGACGACACCCGGGTGCTGGCCGGGATCCTGCGGGGGTCGCTGGTGGAGGCGGCCCGGCTGGGGCTCCCGCTGCCGCTGGTCGCCTGCCCGCCCCGGCGCACCTCGGAGTTCCGCCCGCGGATACCGAAGACGCCGTGCGGCTACCGCAACCCGGGACGCTGGGCGTCGGGCGGGCCGCTGGTGCAGGGCATGAAGGTCGCCGTCACCGGCGAGACCGTGACGGCGCGGGAGGAACTGGTGGCACGGGCGGTGGCCGCCGGACTCAACGTCATGACCTCGGTGAGCCGCCACACCAGCGTGCTGGTCGCCAACGCGGGGCCGGACGGCGCGGCTTCGGCGAAGGCCCGGCGGGCTGCGGCGGAGGGCGTGCCGCTGGTCGACGAGGCGGCGTTCCTGGCACTGCTGGCGGAGGTGCGGCCGGGGCAGTCGCACGACGCGGCCGACGGCGGCGGACCGGCGGCGCCGGTCGTGCCGGGGCCCGCGGCGGCGGAGTCGCCGGTGCGGGACTCGCCGGTCGCGGCCGGCGCGGCCGGTGCGGTGACGGACCCCGCGGCGCGGCCCGTCCCGGTTGCCGTCCCGGACGCCGTCCCGGACACGACCCCGGTCGTCGCCCAGGTCCCGCCGGCGACGGTGGCCGGGCCCGGCGGGCGGGCGCCGGCGCGGCGCGGCGGGGCGCGGGAGCGGCGGGCGTTGACCGGGCGGCGGATCCTGGTGCTGGGCGGCCGGCACCAGGAGTCGGCCGAGGCCCGGACGGCGCTGGTCGACCTGGGCGCCGCGGCCGCGGTGAACCTCTCGGCCAACGTCACCGACGTCCTGGCGCTCACCGGCGCCCACGCCGACCGGCGGATGCGGCGGATCGAGTGGCTGGGGCTGCCGGTCCGCGAACCGGCCTGGATCGAGGAGGTCCGGAGCGCGCCGCCGGGGGGCCTCCTGGCGGGCGGGTCGCCGGACGGCGCCGCGCCGGACGAGGACGGCGAGGTGGTGCTGCCGCGCGGCGGCGTGATCGACCTGCCGCTCGCCGCGGACGGCACGCGCTGGACCGTCCACGCGTCCTGGGCCCAGCAGAGCACCTGCGAGGTCGACGTGGTCGCCTTCGCCCTCGACGAGGAGGAGCAGGTCGCCTCCGACGAGGACTTCGTCTTCTACGGGGCGCCGGAGAGCCCGGACGGGACGGTCCGGCTCGCGTTCGACGGCCCGCAGGAGCAGGGCGTGACCGTCGACGTGGGCCCGCTCGCGTCCTCGGTGCGCCGGATCGTCATCGCGGCGGCGATCGACGGCGCGGCCACCTTCGGCGACGTCGGGGCGGTCGAGATCGCGCTCGCGGGCGGGACGCGGGCCCGCCCGATCGTGCGGGCCACCCTGGACGCGGCGACCACCGAGCGGACGCTCCTGCTCGGCGAGGTCTACCGGCGGGGCGGGGCCTGGCGGTTCCGGGTCGTCGGGCAGGGCTTCGACCACGGACTGGAGGAGCTCGCGCGGAGCTTCGGCGTCGACGTCGCGGGCTGAGAGGCTGTGCGGGGGCCGTTCGGCACCGGACGGAGACGGGCAGGGCGGGCGACGCCGGGGACCGGGCCGCGCCGATCGGCACCGTCCGACTTTCGACGATCGAGGAGGACCTGTGAGCGGGACGGGCACGGACGACGGGCGGGTGGCGCCGCCGCTGACCGGGGGAGAGCGGGAGACGCTGCGCGCGTACCTGGACTTCCACCGCGGCACGCTGGCGATGAAGTGCGCCGGGCTGACGGACGAGCAGCTGCGGTCGCGGTCGAGCCCGCCGTCGACGCTGACGCTGCTCGGGCTGGTGCGGCACCTGGCGGAGGTGGAGCGGACCTGGTTCCGGCGGGTGATCGACGGGGAGGACGTTCCGCTGCGCTGGTCGACGGAGTGGGACTTCCAGGCCGCGTACGACGCGGCCGGGGCCGACCGCGCCGAGGCGTTCGCGGCCTGGGAGTCGGAGGTGGCGCACTCCCGGCGGATCGAGCGGGAGGCCGCCTCGCTGGACGTCACGGGCTACCAGGTGCGCTGGGACAAGGAGGTCTCGCTGCGGTTCGTGATGCTGCACCTGATCCACGAGTACGCCCGGCACAACGGGCACGCCGACTTCCTGCGCGAGGCGATCGACGGGCAGGTCGGCGCGTAGCACCGCAGGCCCGGCCGCCGGGTTCAGAACGGCCGGCGGTCGGCCGGTGCGGTCGGGGGAGCGGGGTCGTCGGGCCGGACGGGCGTCGGGGGCGGGGCGGGCTCGGCGAGGGGGCGGAACCTGGGCGGCTCGACCAGGTGCTGCCACTCCTGGTCGGGGCGGCCCGGGACGGTCCGTCCGGCATCCAGCCAGAGGCGCGCGAGTCGGGCGAAGATCGGGGCGTCGAACAGAAACGTTCCGTCGTTGGACCGGGGTGAGGGCAGGTAGTCGTAGCTCATGACCGGATAACGAGCGGGGCGGGCCGCCGCAACCCGTCGGCGGGGGAAATGAACGCCGCGCGGGGCGGCAGCCGTACTCGTCCACGTGACAGTGATGACCACGGGCCGCAGTGCTGGCAAGCTGGCCGCCATGGCGGAAGCGGCGGGTGAGACGGGGATCCGGGAGCTCCTGGCGAGGTGGCTCGCGGCGGAGGACCCGGCCGACAGGGGGGAGCGCGCGGGGAACGACGACGCGCTCCCCGGCGACGACGGCGACCTCGCCGCCGGTGGGTGGGCGGTGCCCCCGGCCACCGGGGCGGAGGTGGTCGAGGCCGCCTGGCGGCTGGCCGTGGCGGGGCTGGAGGACGAACCGCGGACGAGGGCCCCGGACGGACTGTGGATGGTCGCCGAGGCCCTGGTGGTGGACGAGCACCCCTCGGCGTCCGGGTGGACGCCGCTGGAGCGGGCCGAGGCGGTGGAGTGGGTCGCGCTCCTGCTGCACCGCTTCGGCGAGGACGGCGTGACGATGCTGACGGCGGATCTGGTCCGGGGCCGGGTGGACGGTGACGGCCCGGGTCCGGCCCCGCGCCCGGCCGGCGGCCCGGCCCCGGGCACCGGCAGGTCCTCAGACAGGCTCTAGCGCGGCCAACCGCACCTCCAGCTCGTGCACCACCGTGGTGTCGCCGAGCCGCCCGTACAGCCGGCGCGCCGAGTGCAGGGTGCGGACGGCCTCCGGGGCGCGGCCGCCCGCCAGCAGGAAGTCCGCGTAGTGGCGTTCGGCCACCGCGTGCAGGTGGACGGTGCCCGCGACCCGGCAGCGTTCCAGGGTCTGCTGCCAGACCTCCTCCGCCGCCGTGCGGCGGTCGAGGAGTTGGAGGGCGTGCGCCTCGTTGATCATCGCCGACAGGTGGAACACGGCCAGCGGGTGGTCGGCGAGCAGCGCGCGGGCGTCCCGGGCCCGGTGCAGCGCCCGCCCGGGTTCGCCGGCGAGGCCGTACAGCCCGGCGGTGTTGCTCAGCGCGTACGGCGCGTGCTCGGCCAGGCCGTGCCGCTCGGCCAGTGCGATCGCCTGCTCGCCCAGGCGTACGGCCTCCGCCGGTCGCCCGTCGGCCGCGGTGGCCGTGGCCAGGACGGTGAGGGCTTGCACCCGGACCGTGTCGCCGGACCCGACGGTGCGGTCGACCGCGCGGCGGGCCAGCCGGTGGGCCTCCGCGGTGCGGCCGCTGCCGCCGAGCGCCCGGGCCGTGACCGCCTCCATGGAGGCGACGGCGGCCGGGTCGCCGGTGCGGGCGGCGGCGGCGAGCCCGACCCGGAGGCAGGTCAGCCGGTCCGTGCGGCGGCCGGCGCCGTAGTAGAGGCAGTCGGCGCGGTAGGCCAGCTGCCAGGAGCGGCGGTGGTCGCCGCGTTCGGAGGCCGCGGTGACCAGGCCGCGGACGGTGGGTTCCGCGGCCTGGAACCAGTCGAGCGTGGCGGGCACGGTGGGCAGGTGCGGCCACCCGGCGGGGTCGGCGCCGAACGGCGGGGCGACGGCGGGCGCGGGGCGGTGGGCGGCGTGGGCGGGACCGGGCTGGAGCAGCGCGGAGCTGCGGGCCACCACCGCGAGGTAGTGGTCGGTCAGGGCCGCGGTCGCGGCGGCGCGCTCGGACGCGGGCCGCTCGTCGAGGAGTTCGGCCCCGTACAGCCGGACCAGGTCGTGGCGGCCGTAGCGGCCGGGGGCGGTCTCGGTGAGCAGGTGGTGCGCGGCGAGCGCGCCGAGCGCGAGGCGGGCCTCGGCGGCGCCGGTGCGGAGCAGGGCGGCGGCGGCGTGGGCGTCCGTCTCGGGCCCCGGGTGGACGGCGAGCAGGGCCAGCAGACGTGCGGCGGGCGCGGGAAGGTGGCGCAGCGTCAGATCGAGCGCGGTCCGGACGCTGGCCGTGCCCCGGGTGTCCAGGGCGCGCAGCCGGGTGCTCTCGTCGGCGAGTTCGGGCACCAGGTCGGCGATCGCCCAGCCGGGCCGGGCGGCCAGCCGGGCACCGGCGATCCGCAGGGCGAGCGGCAGCCGGTCGCAGAGCTCGGCCAGCCGGCCGGCGGCCTCCGGCTCGGCGGCCACCCGGGCGGGTCCGATCAGGCGCTCCAGCAGGCGCCGCGCGTCCTCGGCGGGCAGGGCGCCGAGGCGCAGCAGGGCGGCGCCCTCGGTCACCACGAGGTCCTCCAGCGAGCTGCGGCTGGTGACGACCGTCGCGCACGCCGGGCCGGTCGGGAGCAGCTCGGTGACGTCCTGCGCGTCGCGGACGTTGTCCAGGACGACCAGCAGCCGGCGGCCGTGCGTCAGCGACCGGTAGAGCGCGGCGCGGGCGGCCGGATCCTCCGGCAGCGAGCCCTCGGGGACGCCCAGCGCGCGCAGGAACCGGCCGAGGACGGCGGTCGGTTCGGCGCGCGGGCCCGGACCGAAGCCGTTCAGGTCGGCGAAGAGCCGCCCGTCCGGGAAGGCGGCGGTCGCGTCGTGCGCCCACTGCACCGCGGTGGCCGTCTTGCCGGTGCCGGCCGGGCCCACCAGGACGGCGAGGCCGCCGCCGGGGCGTTCGCCCCCGCACTCGGCCTCCAGCCAGCGGCGTTCGGTCGACCGGCCGGCGAAACCCGATATCCGGCGCGGGAGTTGGTCCGGGCCGGGGCCGGGGCCGGGGTTGGCGGTGCGGCCGGGGCCGGCGGTGGGGCGGAGCGGGGCCGGCGGCCGGACGGCGGGCGTGCGGGCCGGGAACGGGACCGCGGCCGGCTGCCGCGCGGACGGGACCGCGCAGGCGGAGAGGCCGGCCGACCCGGCCGCCCGGGGGCGGACGCGGCCGGTCGTGCCGGTTGTTCCGGCGGCGCCGGCCGTGCGTTCGGGACGACCGGTGACGCGCACGGCGGCCGAGGGCGGGCGCCTCCCCGGCTCGTCGGCGAGGATGTCGGCCACCGCCGACCGCAGCGCGCGCCCGGGGCCGACGCCGAGCTCCGCGGCCAGCCGGCGGCGCGTGCGGTGGTAGACGGTCAGCGCGTCGCAGGGCCGCCCGGCCTGACGGAGGCAGAGCACCAGCAGGGCGGCCAGCGGCTCGTTCCACGGGTCGGCTTCGAGCGCGCGGTCGAGTTCCGGTGCGGCGTCGGGGCCGAGGCCGAGCCGGAGCAGCCGTTCGCTCCAGGCCTCCAGGGCCCGGGTCCGCACCTGGCGGAGGCGGTCGGCGAGCACGTCGCGCAGGTCCGTCTCGGGCAGGTCGGCCAGGGTCGCGGGGCCGTGCCAGAGGTCCAGGGCCCGGCGGAGCAGTCCGGCGGCGGACTCGTCGCCGTCCGGGACGGCCACTTCGGTGGCCCGCGCGACCAGCCGCTCGAACAGCAGGGCGTCCACGGATTCGGCCGGGCCGTCCAGCCGGTAGCCGGGGGCGCGGGTCGACAGGACGAGCTTCGAGCCGGCGAGCAGCTTGCGCAGCGCGGCGATGTGGCCCTGGAGCGCGGCCCGGGCCCGGGCGGGCGGTTCGTCGCCCCAGAGCAGTTCGAAGAACCGCTCGACCGGGACGGTGCGGCCGAGTTCGAGCGCGAGCAGGGCCAGCGCGGCGCGCCGTTTGGCGCCGGCGGGCTCGACGGCGCGGCCGTCCGCAGCCTGCAGTTCCACCGGACCCAGCAGTCGAACGAACAACGGATCCTCCCAGGTGAGAGCGGTCGGCGGAGATCTCCGTCCCTGTGCGGGGCGCAGTCTAGCCACGCCCGGGGAACGGTTCCGGCCCGTGGCCGTTCGGCCACGGAGCGCCTGGGGACCGCCCTTTCGGGGGATTGACGGGAGCCGGTCAGCTGGACGTCGGGCGGGCGTCGGCGGTTGTTCTCCTGAAGTTCATTGACGATCCATCAGGGAAACGCGGTCGCGGACGCGGCGCGATCGGGACGGGCGGAACGGCGGCGCCCTGCGTGGACGGCGGTCGTGGCGATCCCGGGCCGTCCGTCCGGAGGGTGCGGGGCGGCTCGCGGAGCCGGTCGGGCCGGGGACCGTCCGGCGGGGTGGGGGAGGCGCCGGACGGCGGGGGCGCACGCGGGGCGCTTGCCCGTCGAGGGCGGTGCGCGGGTCCGATCGGCCGGCAGTTGTGCGCGATGGGGAGGCGCGGATTGCCTGAAGGGGAAGCCGGGCCGGTGGCCGCCGGGATCGGCCGTGCAGGTCCGGGCAGGTCCGTGCAGGTCCGGGCACGCGCCACGGGGGAGCGCAGGGCGGTCGGCCCAAGGGGTGGGGCCCGGGGCGGGCCGGTGGAGGTGGTGCGGGTGGGGCAGGGCTGCTCGTGTTGAGCTCAACGGCCCGCATGCGGTCCCGGGTTCACCGGCGGCCGGACGGGCGGACGGCCCGCGCGGGTCCGCGCCCCGGCGCCGCCGTCCGCGGGCGGGGCGGAGCCGGGTGCCGCCGCGGGCGGTTCGCGCGCGGGGACCAGGGCCGGCCGGTGAACCCCGGCCGGAAGGCGCACCGTCGAGCAGGGTGCGGGGCCGGGACGGTCCCGCGATCTCCGACCCCTGGGAGGGCGACCATGCTGCGAATGAACGGGCCGCTGCGGATCACGGTGCTCGACAAGGACGCCGCCTTCGAGCAGCGCGCGGTGGTGCGCACCCCGTACGGCACCTCCGTGCTGGAGGGCCGGACCGGCGCCTCCCTCGACGTGCGGGCCGAGGAGTGGGAGCTGGAGCTGGAGCACTGTGTGCCCGGCGTCGGCTGGCGGCCCAACGTCCGGGTGCTGCCCGGTCCGTGGCAGACCTCGCGGAGCGGCCTGCGGAGCAGGATCCTGCGCAGCAAGGACTGCGACTGGCCGAACGGCGACCCGGCCGAGCGGAACTTCGTCCTGCGGCTGTCCTCGACGGTGGCCGAGCTCCGGCGTGACGCGTCGTCCGCCGCCGAGGAGGTGGGCCCGGCCACCTCGGAGGGCCTGCGGACCAGCTCCGGTCCGGGCCTCGGCGCGGGCGGGCGATCGTCCGACTCCGGGGGCGCCGTCGTCGGTGGCTCCTGGGGCGGGTACCCGGCCGGGTCGGCGGAGCGGCCCGTGGTGCCCGCCGTTCCGGCGGAGTCCGGCGCCGTGACGGCGCAGCGCCGGGCGGTGGGCGCCGGCGAGCCGGTTCGTCCGGCAGGTGAGGCCGTCCGGGGCGTGGCCCCCCGGGGCGTGGCGCCCACGCCCGCGATGCCGTTGGCGGAGGGCGTGCTGGTGCCTGCTCTGCGGGTCGGCTCGCCGGCCGGTGGCGTGTTGGGGACGGCCGTGGCCGTCGAGGCGTTGCGGCTCCCGGCCGGCCGGGGGGTGCCCGCGGAGCGCTGCACTCCGGTGGGCCGGGCGGAGCCCGGCGAGGCCGTCCGACCGGCGGTGTCGGGCGGACCGGCGACCTCGGGCGGACCGGCCGGCCTCGGCGTCCCGGCGGAGACCGCCGCGCGGGCCGGGGACCGGCGGGCGGCCGTCGCGGACGACGGGCCGGGGGAGGCGCGGACGGCGCCGTCCTGGCCCCGGTGACGTCATCGGCCGGCGGTGCCTCCGGAGCGGCGTGACTCCGGAGGCACCACCGGCCGGCGGGCCGCCGCTACCCGTCGATGTGGAAGGACTGCCCGTACACCTTCCAGCGCAGCGGGGTGTGGAGGTCGAGGTTGCCCGCCTCCAGGAAGACGCGCTGGGCGGTGTCGACGCGGCTGGTGTCGGAGTGGGCGGCCTCGGTGCGCATGGCGGCGGCGCGGGCGTCGAGGAAGGCGGCGAGGTAGGTCTTCTCGTCACCGCCCTGGGCCGGGGGCTTGGCCTTGCGCAGCGCGGCGGCCCGGATCCCGCCGAAGCTGTCGGAGCTGTTGCCCGGCCCGTGCATGACGATGGCGTCGTAGTAGGCGAGTTGGCCGAGGGCGTGCAGGCCGTCGGACTTGGCCTGGGCGACGGCCGGGTCGAAGTAGACGCGGTCGCGTTCGTCCTCCTGGGCCTTGCGGAAGGTCGGGTCCTGGACGGCCCGCTTCCAGTCGGCGGTGAAGTCCGGGTCGAGCCCGGCGTGGGAGCCGGACCCGTCGAGCTTCTCCAGGGCGGGGAGGTACTTGGCGAGCACGTTGTCGGGCTTCAGCGTGCGGTAGTGGCGGACGAGTTCGAGCATGTCGCCGGTTCCGGAGCAGAAGCCGACGATGCCGGCGGTGTAGCCCCGGCCGTCCTTGATGTCCTCGATGTAGCCGAACTGGGCCTTCCAGTCGAGCGACGAGTTCTCCGCGCTGGAGACGATCTGCTGGGCGAGGTCCTTGAGGGACGGGTCGGTGAGGTCGCCGGTGGCGGGACCGGAGGGGCGGCCGGTCGGCTTGGTGGTGGGGCTGCCGGTGGGGTCGCCGCCGGGCTTGGCGGCGGGCTGGGTGGTGCGGTGGGGCCGGCCCCTGCCGTCGGCCGGCGGGACGGTCGCGGCGGACGGGGACGCGGCGGAGGGGGACGCGCTGGGTGGGGTCGTCGGTGCGGGTGCGGCGGCGGCCGGGAGCGCGGGGAGCACCGCGGCCAGGAGGAGAGCGGTCAGGGCGGGCGGCACTGCGGCTCGGGTGGGCCGGGTCGGCATCGGGGCTCCGGGGTCGGCGGGGCGGGCGTCGGCTGGTCGGGCGTTGTGTCGGCGGGTCGGGTCTCGGCTGGTCGGCGCGCGCCTGGGTACGAGCCAGTCCGCCGTCTCGCACGCCGTGCGCAC
>NZ_JBEXNT010000195.1:0-421 GCF_040611255.1 Kitasatospora sp. NPDC002965
ACGCCCGGTTCGCCGACGGCCCCGCGGCGGGCGGGCCGGCCCTGCTGCGCCACCGCGCGGGCGCCGGCCTCGCACGCTACGCCGCCACCCGCTTCGACGACTCCTCGCTGCGGGCGCTGATCGCGGGCGCGCTGGACGAGGCGGGCGTGGGCAGTACGGCGCCGGGCGCCGGCGACGGGGTGGAGGTCGTCCGCCGCACGGCGGAGGACGGGCGCAGCTGGCTGTTCGTCCTCAACCACACCGACGACACGGTCGAGGTCGCGTGCCGCGGGGTCGAGCTCCTCTCGAACACGACGGTCACGGGCCTCCTGACCGTCGGGGCGGGCGACGTCGCCGTCGTCCGGGAGCAGGACTCCCCGGACGCCGGCTAGAACAGTGGTGGGGGCGCGCGCGGGCGGGGGCGGCGCGGGCGGGGGGGTCG
>NZ_JBEXNT010000195.1:431-1628 GCF_040611255.1 Kitasatospora sp. NPDC002965
TTTGGCGTGGGGTGGGGGTGCTTTCCGTTTCCCGCGGCCGTCGTGTGTCGCCTTTGGCCTACTACTGATGGTCGCCCCGCAGCCCGCCCCCCCCACCACTGTGTCGGGGACGTCCGTGACCCGGTGGAGACGCTGGCCACCGTCCAGTGCTGGTCGGCCTGCGGTCCGCACGGCCACAGGATCAGCCGGGCGCCGTCGGCGGTCGAACCGCCCTCGACGTCCAGGCACGTGCCCCAGGCCCCCTGCCCCGTCTCGTACGCGCCCTGGTCCGGGGCGCTCTGCCGGGTCCGACGACCGGAAGCGGTCTCGGTCGGGGCGGCCGGGCTGCGGGAGTTCTTCGCGACGGGCTGCGGCCGGGGCGCCCCTCTGGCAACGGTGTTGCCTACCGGCCCGGAGGTCGGCCCGTACGAATCCGCCTTCTGGGCCGCTCGGGGAATGGATTTCCCTCGTTGAACGTCCTCTGCAGCTTCGCCACCTTCTCCACGATGGCGTCCTCGATCAGATCGCTCAGGGACTGGTATCCCCCCTCGTACGGGGTCGTTGCCACCACTGCGTTGCGGGCGGCCTCCGCCACCGCCGTGGTGATGTACGGCTGTACCTTCTCCTTGCCGGCGACCTGTCCCCGGGGGACCGGCCCGGCCTTCGCCTCGGCCTTCACCTCGGCCTTCACCTCGGCCGGTGCCGCCGGGGGCGGCCCGGTGGGCGCGGCCGGGAGGCTGGGCCGGCCGCCGCGCTTCGGTTCGTGTTCCTCGGTCGGGTCGTCGGTGCCGTCAAGCGCCACTCGCCCCATGGTCAGGCCCCCGTCCTGCTCCGTGCGGCCACGTCGCCTTGACTACCGCTGTGGGCTCGATTCGCTCCGTCACCTGTGCCACTGCCACCTCCTCTGTCTCTGACCGATACCGGCGATCCGGCAGGCCTCGGTGTTGCTGTGGCCCCGCTCCGTGAACCGGGAACATGCCGCTCGCTCCCGGCTCGGCTTCACAGGCCTCTGAGCCGTCCGGTCCTTACGGATCTCGAAGTCCGGTGCAATCCCCTCAACCGGGATGTGGCAACGGCTCCTGGAACCCAAGGTGGTGGGCCGGCCCCGCGGCCCGGCCCCCACGCGCGGGGGCGGCGCGCGCCCCCGGGGGGGGCGCGGCCCATCCCCCCAGACGGGGGCCGTGGGGCGGGGCCGGCCCCCCGCGAGAGCCGCGCCGG
>NZ_JBEXNT010000195.1:1638-12769 GCF_040611255.1 Kitasatospora sp. NPDC002965
TTTCCTCTTCTTACCCGCCTTGGCGGGGGGGCCCGCGCGCCCCGGGCCCCCCACCACTGCGGCGGGGACGTCCGTCACCCGGTGGAGACGCTGGCCACCGTCCACTGCTGGTTGGCCTGCGGTCCGCACGGCCACAGGATCAGCCGGGCGCCGTCGGCGGTCGAACCGCCCTCGACGTCCAGGCACTTGCCGCCGGCCCTGGAGACCAGGCGCCGGAAGCCGAGGACGGTGTCGGCCACCGTCCAGATCTGGGCCGTGTCGCCACCGCACGGTGCGGAGCGGACAAGGGTCCCGTCGGCGCTGGACCCCCCGGCCGGGGCCAGGCACTGACCGGCCTCGCGGTCGACCAGCTTGACCTCACCGCCTCCGGCCGGTGTCACGGTGAACTGCTGGCCGGCGGCCACCCCCAGCGTCTGCTGGACGGCGGACCGGGCGGCCCCGGTCCCCTGGAGCCCCACGGCCTTGCCGCTCTTGGTGCTCACCAGCACCGCGGGCTTGCCGACCGCCGAGCCGCAGCCGTCGAAGGTGCAGCCGGGGACCCAGGCCGCCTGCCCCGTCTCGTACGCGCCCTGGTCCGGGGCCGCCCCGGTGTGGCCGTCGGTGACACCGGCCACCGGCACACCCGCGTCGACCGCCGGCGAGGAGGGCGTGAGGGTGAAGTCACCGGTGTTGGCGCTGCGGTACTTCGGGTCGGGCAGACCGCCGTCCTTGCTCCGGGTGGTGATCAGGTTGTTGCTCTGGTTGGGAGTACCGCCCTCCATGTGGTCGTACGGTTTCCCGTCCTTGTGCGAGCCGTCGAGGATGTTGTTCCGCAGGACGGTGTTGGCCACGTGCTCCTTGTTGGCGTAGTAGTGGAAGATCGTGGAATTGTTGGCGGACACGATGGTGTTGGCGGTGAAGGCACCCGTCAGGTAGGGCAGGTTCTTGCCCGACTCGATGAAGCCGCCGAAGGAGACGCCCGTTCCACCGCGCAGGTTCCAGATGACGTTGTGGTCGACGTTCAGGTCGTAGCTGCCGTTGTCGAAGTGGAACCCGTTGCCGATCTGGGCCGGGTCGTGGATCCAGTTGTGGTCGATCCTGGTGCCGGTGTAGGCCGTGTTGCAGCAGGTGTACACGGCACCCAGGTCGTAGTTGATCTTCGCGTAGTCGGTCATCTCGTTGTAGGCGATGCGGATGTTGCGGTAGCCGTCGTTGGGATAGGCGTTGGTGTTCATGTTGATCACGTCACGCCCCGTGCTGCGCATGGTGTTCTGCGTGATCGTCACGTCACTGCTGCCGACCTCCAGCGCCACCGCCGCGGTGTAGGTGGCCCCGTAGGCGACGTCGCGGATCAGGTTGTTGGTCACCACGTGGCCGCTGCCCCGGATCGAGATGCCGTTGCCCATCGAGAAGCGCAGCGCGCTGTTGCGGATCACGTTCCCGGTGCCGTGCAGCAGGATGCCGCTGTCGGAGTGGTGGTTGGCGTCGTAGATGCCGGCGTAGGGCAGGCTGCTGTCGAACTGGGTGGTCTGCCAGGTGGAGGTGTACTCGGCGGTGATGCCGTCGAGGACGTTCTGGCTGCTCCTGTCGTCGGTCGTCACCGTGGTGGCGTGCAGCCCGATGCCGCGGACGGTGATGTGGCTTCGTCCGTTGAGGTCGAACCCGTAGTTGCGGCGCTTGGCCGTCACGTTCTCGGGTGCTGCGCCGTTGGGGGCCCAGAGGTAGAGCTGCTGCCCGGCCGGGTCGTAGTACCAGGCGTTCGGGCCCCGCAGCAGGGACTTCTTGCCGACGACGCGGAACTTCGACGAGTTCCCGTTGCCCGGCTCGACGTTCCTGTCGCTCGCGGGGAACCGCAGCTGGAGCACCTTGTTGCCGCCGTCCAGCGTGCCGCCGGTGACGGACGCCGAGTTCGCCACCCACCCTCCCGCCAGGTAGACCGTCGCCCCGGTCATGTCGCCCAGCGCGGGGAACTGGTCGTACGTCAGCGTGCCCGTCAGCATGGTGGTGCAGGGGGGCGCGGGACAGTGGTCGGGGGATCCGGAGCGGGTGGACCGCCAGCCCTGGGTGATGAAGGACTGCTGCCACGGGTCGCTGTTGGCCGCCGGGTACGCCGCCTCGGGCACCAGGGACCCTCCCGTGAAGACCTGGTTGGCCCAGAGGTCCGCGTTGGCCGGGTACTTGGTGGAGCCGTAGGGCGCGGCGGGGGTGCCGGCGAGCTTCACCGGCGCCTTGTAGATCTGTCCGGTGTCCTGGACCCAGCCGCCGACCGGGTCCGTCCCGTCCACGGTCACCCGGGCACCGGGCGCCGCCGTGAAGGTGATGGGCGCACCCGCGCTGCCGGACGCCTTCGGGGTGACCGTCTCGCGGTAGGTCCCGGTGGCGATCTGGCAGGTGTCGCCGGCGACCGCGAGGTCGGCGCACCGCTGGATGGTGCGGAGCGGCGCTGCCGCCGTACCGGCCGCGTTGTCGTCACCCGTCGTCGCCACGTAGCGGACGGTGGGTGCCGCCGCCGCGGCGGGCACCGGCGCGAGGCCGGCCGTCGCGATCAGCAGCGTGATCAGGGCGGAGACCGCCCGGACGGGCGGACCCGCGGGGCGCCCTCGGGTACGGCGCAGGGTTGTGGACAGGTAGCTCATCGTCGAACTCCTCACGACTCAGGAGGTGGGGGTGGGTGGGGGGTGGAGCGTGGGGGAGGTGGAGCGTGTGGGGGCGCCTCAGCCCTTCTCGGACCCGGCGAGCTGCGCCGAGGTGAGGTGGCGCTGGGCGAGGAGGAACATCAGCAGGATCGGCAGCACGGAGAGGACGCCGGCCAGCGCCGCCTCCGGCAGTCCGATGTCGATGTTGGAGAAGTTGGGGTTACCCGAGACGATGTTCTCCATCGGCAGGACGCTCAGCCCCAGGGGCAGGGGGTAGTCGTCGGTGTCGCCGAGCATCAGGTAGGGCAGCATGAAGTTCGTCCAGGCCGAGACGAAGCCGAAGAAGCCGATGAGCGCGACCAGCGGCCGGGCGAGCGGCAGCGCGACGGAGAAGAAGATCCTCACCTCGGAGGCGCCGTCCACCCGGGCCGCCTCCAGGAGGGAGTCCGGCAGGCTGCTGGAGAAGAAGGTGTAGGCCAGGTAGACGCCCCACGGGTAGAAGGCCAGGGGCAGGATCACGGAGAGGGCCGTCCCGGTGAGGTCGACCGCGGCGAGCTCGATGTACAGCGGGAGGACGGTGGCGGAGGTCGGCACGATCATGGCGATCAGCGTCGAGATCAGCAGCGTCTTCCGGCCGACGAACAGGAACTTCGCCATCCCGTAGCCGGCCGTGATGCAGAGCACCAGGCTCAGGACCACGCCGGTCGACGAGTAGAGCAGCGAGTTGCCGATCCAGCGCAGGACGATGCCGTCGTTGAAGGCGTACAGGTTCTCCCAGGCCCGCCCGATGTTGGCCGGCGAACCGATGGAGAAGGGGAATCCGTCGCGGATCGACTCCTCGGTCCTGGTCGGGACCAGGACGAGCCAGACGACCGGTGCGAGGAAGACGGCGGCGGCCGTGAGCAGGAGCGCGTCGCGCGTCCAGGCACCGGCCCGTGCGCGCGCCCGGTGCCGCCTCGGGGGTATCGGGGTCATGGGACTACCTCCGGGCGTCGGTCTCGTAGAACTTGGTGCGGTAGATGACGACCAGTGCCGCGCCCAGGCCGACGGCCAGGAGCAGGACGGACAGCACGGAGGCCCGGCCGAAGGAGAGTTCACCGCTGGCGTAGACGTAGGCGAGCTGGTTGGGCGACCAGGTGGCGCTGATGACTCCCTTCGAGACCAGCGACAGCATCTGCGGCTCGACGAAGAGTTGCGTCCCCCCGGCGAAGCTGGTGATGAGGATGAACGCGAGGTACTTGCGGACGATCGGCAGCTTGATGTGGACGGCCTGCTGCCAGCCGTTGGCGCCGTCCATCCTGGCCGCCTCGATCACCTCGTCGGGGATGGACTGGAGCGCCCCGTAGAGGATCACGATCCAGCCGCCGGCGCCCGCCTCGACGGCGACCGCCGAGAGGACCACCGGGAGCCAGGGCCCGCCGAGGAGTTCCGCACTGGAGTCGAATCCCAGGGCGCGGAGCAGCGGCGCCGCGGGGCTGTACTGCGGGCTGATCATGAAGATCCACATCATCGCCGCGGCCGACCCCGTCACGGCGCCGGGCAGGTAGTACGCCAGGCGCATGACCCCGGCGAACCGCCCCTTGCGTGCGTGCAGCAGGAGGCTGAGCGAGACGACCGTCAGCAGCAGCAGCGGGAGCCAGATGGCGAGGTAGAGCGCGATGTGCTCGACCGCCGGTCCGAGCCGGTAGTCGGACGCGACCCTGGTCCAGTTGTCGGTCCCGGTGCGTTCCCCGCCGTAGGGGTCGGAGACCACGAAGGTGGTCCACAGGCCGTACCCCACCGGGAGGAGGCCGAAGGCGATCAGGAACAGCAGGTAGGGGCCGACGAACAGCGGGCCCGTCCAGCGGCCCCGGCGGCCGGGCCGCTCGGGCGGCTCGGTCCTTGCGGTCGGCGCGCTCGGCGTGGTCCGCTCGGTCGGCCTGGTCCTTGCGGTCGGCGTGGTCCGGCTCAACGGGAGACCTTGTAGCCGGCGTTCTCGGCGGCCTGCACCAGCTGCTTCTGCCACACCGGCAGCGCGCCCGCCAGGTCGCCCTTCTTGCTCGCCGTGGCGACGAAGGTCTGCGCGTAGGAGTCGGCGAACTGCCCCTCGAAGCGGATGTAGTCGTAGTTCTCGGCGATCTTTCCGGCCGCGTCGAGCATCGTCGGGCAGGGGTCCGCGGCGTAGAACCGGTCGGCGGCCCGGGCCGCGCACCACTTCTGCGCCGTCGGCGTGTGGGCGGGCAGGGCGGACGCGGCCACGATGCCGTCCGCGGCGTCGCTGGTGGTCAGCCAGGTGGCGATCTCGGCGGCGCCCTTGACGTTCTGGCTGTGCCGGGACACCACCCAGAGTCCGCCGCCCATGGCGCCCGTGGTCGCCACGCTGTCACCCGCCCAGGTCGGAACGGGGTGCGCGGCCAGCTGGCCGTCCGGAATCTTGTACGAGCCCTTGAAGCCGTACTCGCCGAACCAGCCGGCCGCCGGGTACATGAGGATCGCGTTCTTCTTGCCGACCTCCTCGGTGAACGTCGGGTCCCAGGGGCTGGTGGCGGTGACGGTCCCGTTCTCGACCAGGGGCTGGAGGAGTTCCGCGACCCGGGTGCAGCGCCGGTCCGTGAGGTCGATCCTGATGTCGGTGGGGCCGGTGGTCTCCCGGTCGGGACACCCCGATCCCCCGAAGAACGCGCCGTAGCCGGAGACGTCGTTGATCCCGCCGATCAGGTATCCCGGGTGCTCCTTGCCGAGCCTGACGCCGAGTTCCTGGTACTCGGCCCAGGTCTTCGGCACGCTGTAGCCGAACTGCTTCATCAGCGTCTCGTTGGTCCAGAGCACCACCGGCGCGGTGTCGTTGGCGAGGCAGAACACCTTCCCGTCGTAGGTGCAGCCCTCCAGCGTCCCCTTGGCGAACTGCTTGCGGGTCTGCTCCGGCACCAGCTCGTCGAGCGGCTGGGCGAAGCGCAGCGGGGCGGCCGCGAGCGCCGAGACGTCCGACGGGGAGCCCAGGAACACGACGTCCGGCCACCCCTTCCCGGCCCGGTCGGCGAGGGCGATCTTCTGCGCGACCTCACCGGGCTTGTAGCTGGTGAGCACCACCTTGACCCGCGCCTGCGGGTGGGCCTTGACGTAGGCCTCCACGGCCGGCTGACGCGTGTCGTCCGTCCAGACGGTGAGGGTGGCATCGGCGTTCCCGGCACCGCCGCTGCTGCCGGCACCGGTGCATGCGGCAAGGGCCGAGACCGCCGTCACGGCGCTCAGCGCCACGGCGAGCGCACGGGAACGAGGATTCTTCGGATGCGGACGGTTGGTGAACATGGAGCTGTTCCTCTCTGGACTGCCCGGCCCACGTCGCGCGGCGGCAGCCCCGGTGACCGGGGCCGCGCCGACTGTCGTGCCGGGAGGATGCGCAAGGGGGAGACCGGGCCGCGGCGGGGGGGGTGGGGCCAGCGGCATAATGCGGTGGTGGGCTGAGTGTTACCGGGAACATTTTCACTGTCAACGCTTTGGACAGAAGATGTGCAAGCCTCATCGCGACAACAACTCCGGATCCGAACACCGCTGTTCGGAGAGCGGTGCAGTCCTGCACGACCTCCCTGCCGGGCCGGTCGGGGCAGCGCCGGGCAACCCGTCCGGCGGCCCGACTGACGACGGCCGACCCCGGGTCGATCCACAGTCTGCCGCGGCGGGCTTGACGCACTGAGTGGTACCGGTAACATCCTGGTTCATGTCGGCAGGGTCGTTCCGGCAGGCGCGGACGAGGAGTGAACAGCATGGGGCAGACCGGACCGGCCGACGCCGATCAGCCAGGCGGCAGCGCAGTCATGCGCGACGTCGCCCGGGTGGCGGGCGTGTCGAAGCAGACGGTCTCGCGCGTGCTCAACGACAGCCCGGCCGTGCGCCCGGAGACCAGGAACCGCGTGCTCGCCGCCGTGGCGGAGCTGGGATACCTGCCGAACCAGGCCGCCCGGACGCTCACCACCGGCCAGACCCGCAACATCGGTGTGATCGCCTACGACGTGGCCGACTTCGGCCCCGCGAACGTGGTCCAGGGCATCGCCTTCGCCGCGCAGGAGGTCGGATACACCGTGAGCGTCGCACCGATGCGCTCACTGGGGCACATGCCCGTGCGGGACGCCGCGACCCGACTACTGGAACGCTCGGTCGACGGGCTGATCACCATCGCCCCGCACCGCGACATCGCGAAGGCCCTGCTCGACCTCCCCCGCAAGGTGCCGGTCATCGCCGTCGACGACTCACTCGATCCGCTCGTCCCCGTCATCGCGGCGGACCAGGTCGAGGGCTCACGGCGCGCGACCGAGCAGCTCCTGCACCTCGGGCACCGGACCGTCCACCACCTCGCCGGTCCGAGCGGCTGGATCGCCGCCGAACAGCGCCGCGAAGGATGGCTGGCCGCGCTGACCGCGGCGGGCGCGCCCGTCCCCGACCCCCTGGTCGGCGACTGGAGCGCCGCGTCCGGCTACGAACTGGGCCGCGTGCTGGCGGTCGACCCGGACGTCACCGCCGTCCACGCGGCGAACGACCAGATGGCGGTCGGCCTGCTGCGCGCCCTGTACGAGGCCGGCCGCCGGGTACCCGAACAGGTGAGCGTGATCGGCTTCGACGACATCCCCGAGGCCGCCTACACCATCCCCCCGCTGTCCACCGTCCGGGTGAACTTCGGCGAAATCGGACGGCGATGCATCAGCGTCCTGGTCGAGCAGCTCCGCAGTGGCACGACGACGGCCCGGCAGCAGCGTCCCTGGATCCCCACCGAACTGGTGATCCGGGCCAGTACCGGGCGCCCGCCCGCCACACCGGCCGGCCCGTAGCCCCCGGGACGGCCCCGGTCTACTCGCTCGGACAGACCGCACGGCCCCCTGCCCCTTCGAGGGCCTGGCGGCTCCGCGGCCCGTACTCGGTACGGTCACGCTCCCTCCCGGCGATGCCCGCCGCACGGTGGAAGTTCCTGAGGAACCGCTCGGTCGCGCCGTCGAAGTCTCCGTCGGCGAAGGGCACGTCCTCGGGCACGCAGTTCGCCAGCGCGAGCAGGTCCTGCATCCTCACCACGTCCGGCCCCACGTCTCCGCGGCGCAACGTACGGGCGGCAGGCGTGGGCGTAGGCGTAGGCGTAGGCGTGGGAGTCGCGGCGGGGGACGTCACGGGCGGCACGGAGGGAGGGAGCCCGGCGGCCGGTGTGCGCGACGGGGTAGCGGACGGTCCCGGTCGGCGGTGGGTGACGGAGGGCGTCGGCGACGAGGGCTGGAGCGGCCGTCCTGCCGTCGGCGTCGGAGACGGTGTGGCCGGAAGCGGGGACGGCGGCGCCGAGGCCGTCAGTGTGCCCGCGGTGGGCGGATCCGGGACCGGGTTGTCCCCCGGTAGCGCCGGTGGCAGGGCGAGGACCACCACCGCCAGCCCCGCGCCGGCGACCGTTCCCATGCCCCAGCGCCGTACGGGCGCGGGCAGGCCGCCCGCCGGGCCCGCTGCCCCGGTGCCCAGCGGCAGGGCGGATGCCCCCGGCCCGGGCGGTGCGGTGACGGCCCCGACGGCCGGCGGGTCGAACTGGATCAGCAACCCCCTCCGCAGGTGGTCGGCGTCCCAGCGGTGCACGGCCGCCAGGTCCGCCAGGACCGTGCCGCACCGGGAACAGCGGGCGAGGTGGCGGGCCACCTCGGCGGTCGCCGGCCCGCCCTCGGCAGCCTGCTCGGCCAACACCACGGCCAGGTGACGACAGCCCCGCTCCGCCACGGTCGCGACGTGCACCCGCACGCACGCGTCGGCGAGCGCCTGCCGGGCGGCAACGGGCGGGGCCTGCGCCCCGGGCGGGGAGACGAGGCCCCGCCACAGCTGCACCGCCTGCGGTTCGCCGAGCAGCGCGAACGACCGCAGCAGCAGACTCTCCTCCTCGGCGGCGGAGAGGGCGGCCCGGTGACCGCCGTGCACGGCGGCCCGTTCGTCCAGCCAGTGCAGGAAGCCGGGCGCCACGGTGTCCCGCCGGCCGGCCACTGCCCGTCCCGCGGCGAGGTGGCGGGCTTCGGCGAGGAGTGGGACGAACCAGCTCGGGCCCGGTACCGCGCCACCCCGGTCACAGGCGTCGACGATCCCGGCCAGGGCCTCGGCCGACAGCTCCCGCGCGTCCTCCGCGGTGGCACCCAGTCCGCGCACACAGGCCAGGATCACGTCACCGTCACGTGACATCAGTTCGTCCACGGCACTGCTCCCCGGGATCGCCGGTGCAGTAACGCCTTGAGCCGGGCATCGGTCAATGCCCGGAGCTTGGGTGGCATGCGGCTCCTCTCCGGCGCCCCCCTGCGGTGACCTCGCACCGTGGAGGGGGTGTCGCCTGGTTCGATCGACGTCGGGTGGCGGCGCACAGCCCCGTCCCGAGCCGCGGGCCGCTCACGAACGAACGACTCCTCACCGGACGGCCGTGTCCCGGCCTTCCGAAGAGGAGTCGTGAGCGGTGCCTTCCGTCCCGCGCCGTTGCCGAACCGTTATGGAGAATCTCCGCGCCGTAGGGGTGCCGGAGCGGGCGGGGCGGCCCGCTCCGACGGGTGCTCCCCGGACGCCGAGGGGTGCGTCCGCGGAGCGGGGCGACGGCCGGGGCCGGGGCCGGTTGACAGCCCGGCCACGGTGCCCCCGGCCTGATCGCCGTCAGGGACCGAGGCGCGGGCCCGTGGCCCGCGCCTCGGCGGCGTCCCGCCCTGCGTCAGCCGGTGGGGACGTTGACCTGGACCTCCGGCAGGGTCAGGTAGTTGGTGCCGGCGAGCTGGACCCGGACGTAACGTCCGTCGACACCGACGGCGACGGTCAGCTTCTTCGGTGCGGTGCCCGTGATCCGGATCTTCTTCACCGCCGGGTCGGCCTGGATGTCCGCCCAGCCGCGGCCGGTGAGGTCGGTGTCCGACACGATGACGTCGAAGTTGCTGAGCCGCTCGAAGGCCCAGTCCGTGCGGTTGAACAGTTCCACCGACCGGATCGGCTGCCTCGCACCGAGGTCGACCTGCCACCACGGCTGCAACTCGTTCTTGGTGTAACTGGGCTTAGCCTGTGCGTAGACGCCGTTGGTGTTGCCGTCCACCGCGTTCCGGGGCTCCTCCACGCCCGCCCAGTTGGTGGAGGACTGGGTGGCAGTCCTGTTCAGCGCCGCGTTGACGGTGGGCTTCACCGGCGCGCCGTACTTCTGGTCGGTGAAGACGGTCTTCCACTGCTGGTCGGCGAACCACTTGTGCACGTCGGCCGTGTAGTGCTTGGTGTCGGTGAAGATCCCGAAGTTCGGGGAGGCGGTGGGCTGGTAGAGGGGCGTACCCGTCGCCGAGGTGGCGTTCGCGGCGTCGAGCAGCTTGTAGGGGGCGGCTGCGGCAATGGCCGTCAGCGCCTGCGTGGCGTGTCCCGTCGACGCCTGGTTGTAGGCGGTCGAGCGCGGACGGTAGAGGAAGAACGGGGCTCCGGTGTCGCCGGTGATCGTTCGCAGCGGGTTGAAGACCTTGAGGAACGCCGCCTGAATGGCGGCCGTGCTGACGGTCGACGCGTTCCCCGCCTCGGCCTCCCACTGGTTCCAGTGGATGCCGATGAGGCGCGGCTGCTTGCCGGCCGCCTCCAGGGCCCGCAGGCCGTTGGTGATCGTGTTCATCGCCAGCGGGAACAGTGCCTCGACGTCGTTCGGGTCACGACCCGGCCACCACCGGGTGTTCGGGCCGTAGTCCGTGTCGGTGTCCTGGATGCCCTGGCTGCCCCAGGCGATGTGGATCACGTTGAGGTCGGGCAGGGCCGTGCCCGACTCCGTGGCCCGCTGCCAGCGCAGCGCGGTCGCCGACGCGACGTTGTAGTTGAGGCCCCCTCCGTGCTCCTCGCCGAGGTTGTTGCCGACGCAGGTGTACTGCGACCAGGTGGCACTCGTCGCCCCGGCCGTCCGGTTGTTCGTCCGGTTGAGGCCCTTGACGCGGTTGAGGGCCTGGCACTTCGCCTTGTCCGCGGTGTCCAGGGGTGCCCCCCAGCCCTCCGCGTTGCTCTGGCCGAGCACGATCAGCACCGGCGCGTCGTTCGGGCCGTACGGGGCCTGGGTGGGTTCCGCCGCCACCGACAGCGTGGGGAAGGCGGCGGCGGAACCCGCCAGCAGGGCGAGCGCGGCCACCAGCGAGGCGACCGGGCGGGTGACGGGGGTGGGGGTGGTGCGTCTGGAGGGCGCACGGAGGGCGGGTCTTCTGAACATGGGTGGATGCTCCTTGCAGCGTGTCCTGCGTGAGGGTGGTCGGGCGGTTGCCCGGGGCACGAGAAGGGATGGGGGGATCCGGTGGAGCCGTTGCCGCCGACGGTGAGGAGACGTCAGCAGGGTTGCGAACCCGGACGGCGAAGACGTGAGCGCGGCTGTTGTCCACGTGCCGAACGGCCGGGTGTGCGGGGTGAGGGATGGTGCGTCACCCGTCGGCGATGCCGATCGGGCCGCCGGAAACCGGGCGTCGGTGGAGGGCCGTCCGTGAACCGGACCGGTCGACACCCGGGGGAACGCGTCGCCGGAGCACCCGATGACCGAGGTGCCCGATCGC
>NZ_JBEXNT010000196.1:0-12520 GCF_040611255.1 Kitasatospora sp. NPDC002965
CGCCGGGATCGCCCGCGAGCGCGGCACCGAGGTCCACCCCTACTGCTGCTTCAACGACATGCGACTGGTCGAACGGCCGCTCCGCGAGGGGGCGTCCGGGTCAGTGGTGCCCGTGGCCGCTGGTGATCTCCTCGTGCTCCTCGGCGGTCGGCTTGGCGATCTGGCCGCCCCCGCCGTAGAAGCCGCGGGAGAGCTTGGCGCGGGTGCGCGTCAGCAGCCCGGTCCTGCGGGCCACCCCGTTCTCGTCCACCTCGGCCGGCAGCTCGACGGGCTGCGGCTGGTCGTGCGAGGTGAGCGTGTACAGCCGTCCGGGCGGCAGCGGCGCGTGCACCTCGACGAACTCGCCGTGCTGGAGGCGCTTGATGACGCCGGTCTCGCGCCCGTGCAGCACCTTCTCCCGGTCCCGTCGCTGGAGGCCCAGGCACCACCGCTTGGTGATGACGAAGACCACGACCGGCGCCACGAAGAACGCGATCCGCACCGCGTTGGTGATCGAGTTGATCGACAGGTGGAAGTGGGTGGCCAGCAGGTCGTTGCCGCCGCCGGCCAGCAGGACCAGGTAGAGGCTGATCCAGGCGGCCCCGAAGGCGGTGCGCACCGGGGCGTTGCGCGGCCGGTCGGCGATGTGGTGCTCGCGCCGGTCGCCGGTGATCCAGGCCTCCAGGAAGGGGTAGGACCAGATCGCCACCAGCACCAGCGGGAAGATCATCAGCGGTACGAAGACACCCAGGTTCAGGGTGTGGCCCCAGAGTCCGATCTCCCAGCCCGGCATGATCCGGATCAGGCCCTCGGAGAAGCCCATGTACCAGTCGGGCTGGGCGTCCGTGGACACCTGGTCGGGCCGGTAGGGGCCGTACGCCCAGATCGGGTTGACGGTGGCGATCGCCGCCATGGCAGAGATGACGCCGAACACCAGGAAGAAGAAGCCGCCGGCCTTGGCCATGTAGACCGGCATCAGCGGCATCCCGACGACGTTCCTGTTGGTCCGGCCGGGCCCGGCGAACTGGGTGTGCTTGTGGTAGAAGACCAGGATCAGGTGGGCCACCAGCAGCCCCAGCATGATCCCCGGGATCAGCAGGATGTGCACGGTGAACAGCCGCGGGATGATGACCACGCCCGGGAACTCGCCGCCGAAGATGAAGAACTGGAGGTACGTGCCGACGATCGGCACGGCGAGGATCGCGCCCTCCATGAACCGGATGCCGGTGCCGGAGAGCAGGTCGTCGGGCAGCGAGTAGCCCATGAAGCCGTCGAACATGCCGAGGAACAGCAGCAGCGCGCCGAACATCCAGTTGATCTCGCGCGGCTTGCGGAACGCCCCGGTGAAGAAGACGCGCATCATGTGCACGAACATGGCCGCGACGAAGACGATGGCGGCCCAGTGGTGGATCTGCCGGATCAGCAGGCCGCCGCGGAGGTCGAAGCTGATCTCCATCGTCGAGGCGAAGGCCTCCGACATCGGGACGCCCCTGAGGGGCACGTACGAGCCCTCGTAGATGACCTCGCCCATCGACGGGATGAAGAACAGCGTCAGCCAGACACCGGTCAGGATGATGATGATGAAGGTGTAGAGGCAGATCTCGCCCAGCATGAAGGA
Source organism: Kitasatospora sp. NPDC002965 (assembly GCF_040611255.1). NCBI lineage: Bacteria > Bacillati > Actinomycetota > Actinomycetes > Kitasatosporales > Streptomycetaceae > Kitasatospora > Kitasatospora sp. NPDC002965. The sequence continues at coordinate 1,598 of NZ_JBEXNT010000196.1, forward strand.
CCAGTGGTCCGGGAAGATCTTGCGCAGGTTGGACCTGGACAGGGCGTAGATGCCGAGCCGCCCGTCGGCCCAGTCGGCGAACGCCTCGACCTTGTTGGCCGGTGCCGCGCGGGTGCTGGTGGCCGGTGCCGGGCCCGGCTGCTGACCGGCTCTCACGACGGGCTCCCCGGTGTCCGCTGCGGAACGTCCTGGACGCCCGGCCGCTGAGCTGCCGGCCGGCGGAGTGATGTGATCATCGGACCTCTCGATGCGGGGGAGCCGGGTACGCCGGCGCGCGGATCCGCCGACCCGCCGCCCCCGTTGCTCAAAGTGATGGAGCGCTTACTCTGACATGCTGTCGGCACCGCGCCGACTGTGCACGTCCATCGGCCCGTCCGGCCGCTCGTGTCGGCTCGCCCGAGGGTCCCCCGTCGCCTCCGGCGGCCGGGATGCTGCGCCCGGGTGCTGTGCCGGGGCGCCGGAGCGTTTGGTGCGCGCCGTGCCCGGGGAGGGCGTGGCGGCGGGCCTACGCTGCGCCAATGGTGGATCACCGGGAACTCTTCGAGGACGTGACGACCGACCTGGCCCGGGCCGGGTTCGACACCGGACGGGGGCCGTCGGGCCTGCGGATCGGTCACCGCCCCCAGGGGGTGGTAGTGGACTGGCGGCCGGTTGACCCGGCCGACGGGGCGGGCGGGTCCGGCGAGGTGGAGCGGGTCGACCCGCCGCCGGTCGAGGGGATCAGGGCGGCGGTCACCGGTGCGGTCGCCGTGGTCCTGCGGGAGTCCGGCTACCAGGTGGCCGCGACCGGGCGGGACGAGCTGCTGGTCACCGCCGGCCCCGCGCGGGCCGTCGAGGCCCCGGCCGGGCCGGCCCGCGACGAGGTCGCCGTTCCGGAGCAGTGGTGGGGCTGACCGGTGCGACTCCGCCGCCCGGGCGCAACTCTCCGGTTGCGCCCGGGCGGGGCCAGGTGCAACCATGGGGTTGCATTCACTGGTGACGACGGAGGAGCATCCCATGAGCGAGGACCGGATCGAGCGCGAGACCCTGATCGCGGCCCCCCTGGACCGGGTCTGGGCACTGGTGGCCCAGCCCGGGTTCTGGGTGGACGCGCAGAGCGTGGCCGGCACGGTGGCGCGCGAGGGCGAGTCGACCGTGGCGCGGAGCGCCGAGTACGGGGACTTCCCCGTGCGGGTGGAGAAGGTCGAGCCGCCGACCTACCTGGCCTACCGCTGGGCCAGCGCGTTCCCCGGCGAGGAACTGCGCGAGGACAACACCACGCTGGTGGAGTTCACCCTGACCGAGGAGGGCGACAAGACCCGCCTTCGGGTCGTCGAGAGCGGGTTCGCGGCCCTGGCCGTCTCCGAGGAGCGGCGGAGCCAGGCCGTCCGGGACAACAGCGGCGGCTGGCCCCAGGTGTTCGACGCGCTCCGCACGCGGGCCGAGCAGCGGTCGGCGTGACGGAGCGGCGGAGCGGCGGCGCCGAGGTCGTCGACGGCGTGCTCGGCGCGCTGGCGGACCCGACCCGGCGCCGGCTGCTCGACCTGCTCGCCGCCCAGGGCGAGGCGACCGCGACCACGCTCGCCGGGCGACTGCCCGTCACCCGGCAGGCCGTGGTCAAGCACCTCGCCGTCCTGGACACCGCCGGGCTGGTCACCGGCCGTCGGGCCGGCCGCGAGGTCCGCTACGCCGTCCGGCCCGAGGCGCTGGACGCGACCGCGCGGTGGATGGCCTCGCTCGCGGCGGACTGGGACCGGCGGCTGGCGCGGATCAAGCTGTTGGCGGAGTCCGCCGAGTCCGCCGAGGCCACGGTGGCCGCCGAGTCCGCCGGGACGGACGCGGGAGGGCCGGGAGGCGCGGGGCCGGTGTCGGAGCCGCAGCCGCAGCCGCCGGACCGGACCCGCGGCTGAACCACCCCGCCCCGCCCGGCCGGTACCGTCCCGTCCCGTCCCGTCCCGTCCCGGCCGGGACGGGAAACGGCGGGTCAGCGGTTCGGGCCCCCGGACCGGGACCGGACCGCGGCCACCAGCTCGCCGACGCCGTGCTCCTTCAGCACGCCGTAGTGGTCGCCGGCCAGCTCGATCACCGTCGGCGCCGTCGCCGAGTAGCCGGAGCTCCCCTCGATGAACGAGTAGTCGTCACCGGTGGCCTTGAACACGGTCACCGGCGCCGACAGCCGCCGCTCGGCCAGCTCGCGGAAGCTGTAGTCGAACTCGTAGGTCTCCCCGACGATCCGGGCGATCCGGCGGACGACCTCCTCGTCCAGCTCCGGCATCAGCCCGTGGACGAAGGCGGCGAAGCCGTCCTCGTCCCGGACCTCGGCCAGGCACCGGTCCAGCCCCGGCCCGCTGATCGAGCCCGCGAACACCGAGTACAGGATGGTCAGGTACGCCGGGTTGCGGTAGGAGTACTCGCGTCCGTACCGCTCGCCGCCGGCCTTCCGCAGCTCCGGGTTGCCCGGGCAGATCAGCAGCAGGTCGTCCACCCGCCGGCCCGCCTGCTCCAGCTGCCACGCGGCCTCGAAGGCGACCCGGGCGCCGAAGGAGTACCCCCACAGGGTGTACGGACCCTCCGGGCGGATCCGGAGGATCTCCGCCACGTCGGCGGCGGCCATCTGCCGGATCGTCGGGTACGGCGTCTCCCCGGGGTTGATGCCGTACGTCTGCACGCCGTAGAACGGCCGGCCCGCCCGGCCGGCGAGCGGCCGCAGGTTCATCGGGTAGCCGCCCAGACCCGGCCAGCAGAACACCGGGTCACCGGCGCCCCCGCGGTGCAGCGGCACCAGCCGGGAGGCCGGCCCGCCGGAACCGCCGGCGGCGCCGGAGCGGTCGATCCGCTCCGCGAGGTCGGCCAGTCCCGGGCTCTCGAACAGCACCTGGAGCGGCAGCCGGGTGCCGAACTCCCGGTTGACCCGGTTGACCAGCGCCACGGCGATCAGCGAGTTCCCGCCCGCGGCGAAGAACTCGTCGGCCAGTGAGACGGTCTCGTACTTCAGCGCGGCGCCCCAGACCTCGGCGAGCCGGCGCTCGGTCGGCGTCGACGGCGCCACGAACGGCGCGCCCGTTCCGGCGTCCCGGACCTGCTCGCCGGCGGCGAGGGCCCTGACGTCGACCTTCCCGTTGGCGGTGAGCGGCAGCTCGTCCAGGACCAGCACCCGGTTGGGGACCATGTAGTCGGGCAGCGCGGCGGCCAGCTCGTCCCGGATCATCTCCGCCGGGCCCTTCATGTGCACGGCGTCCTCCCGCATGCCCTCGCTGCGGATCTGCTCGCCACTGACCCGCCCGCCGAGGAAGAAGTACGACGGCCCGGGCGCGATCCCGCACGACGCGAGGACGGCGTCCAGCCGCCGGGCGGCCGGCAGCGGGTGCCCGGTCCTGGAGCTGTAGCCCGAGGACATGAACCCGAAGCCGAGTCCGTTGCGCTGCAGGTGGTGCAGCCGGGTGCCCAGGCCGATGTACTCCAGCCACGGCTCCGCCGCCCGGCTCACCGCCGAGATGCCGAAGTCCGCCCGCCGGTACACCTGCTGGTTGATCGCGATGACGTGCCGGGCCTCCACCAGCTCGTCCGAGATCAGCGTCAGCCCGCCGTCCTCGTACCGGTGGGTGCCGGCCGGAAGGCCCTCGACCCGGCCCGGCCGGGCCTGGACGTAGAGCTCGGTGTCGTCCCGGTACGGCCGACCGTCCTCCGGGACGACCGTGAAGCTGCCCAGGTAGAGGTCCTCGTCGGCGACGTCCAGCCGCCGTCGGACGGCCGGCTCGTGACCGAGCGGCCGCACCGCCAGCCCGTACGCGGGCAGCACCTCCTCCAGGACACCGAGCATGTGCCCGGTCTCGAACTCCAGCACCTCCTGGATGTTGTTCCGGTACACCGGCTCGATCGCGCTGCGCCGGCCGAGGAAGTGCAGGGCCAGGGGCGCGGCGCCGTCGGCCGCGTCGCCGACCCGGACCAGGGTGTGCTCGACCGGGTGGTAGTAGTGGACGCCCGCGGCCAGGCCCTCGGAGTCGTTCGTCTCCAGGTACAGCTGGGTGGCGTACAGCGCGCCGGGGGAGGCGTACGCGTACTTCGGCAGCAGCCGCTCCTCGCTGTGGAACTGTCCGAACCACCGCAGGATCCCGCCCAGCTCGGCCAGGGTCACGCCGCCGTCCCGGCGGGCGGTCCGGTGGTGGTCCGGCCGGTCCGCCGGGTGCGGGGCGGCGAGCAGGGCCAGCAGGTCGTCGCGGGTCACCGGGCCGCCCTCGAAGAACCGGTAGGTCTTGCGGGCGAACGCCTCCCGGCGCTGCCGTCCGCTCTCCTGCCGCCCCGGAAGCCCGACCACCGGCCGGCCGGCCAGCTGACCCGGGCTCCGCAGACCCGGGTTCGACAGCTGCGCCTTCACCTGGAGCTTGCTCGCCTTGGACCGGTGGTGCCCGCCGTGGCTGCCCTGGTCCATCAGGGCCGCCTCCTTGGGGTTCAGCTCCACGCAGGCCACCAGGTTCCGGTGTCCCGTCCGCGCGTCGTCGGTCACCACGGCGGCGGCCCGGCGCACCCAGGTGTGGTCCTCGATCGCGAGTGCGATCTCGTCCAGCTCGACGCGGTACCCGCGCAGCTTGACCTGGCTGTCCGTCCGGCCGGCGCACTGCAGGGTGCCGTCCGGGTTCCACTGGGCGAGGTCGCCGGTGCGGTACAGCCGCTCGCCCGGGAGGTACGGCGAGGCGACGAACCGTTCCGCCGTCAGGTCGGGCCGGTTCAGGTAGCCGCGGGCCAGCTGGACGCCGCCGACGTACAGCTCGCCGGTGGCGCCGACCTCCACCGGGGCCAGCTCCGCGTCCAGCACGAAGCAGCGGGTGCGGTCGACCGGCAGGCCGATCGGCACCGAACCCGAGCCCTCGCCGAGGGCCTCCGGGTCGACCCGGTGGGCGGTCGCGTTGATGGTGCACTCGGTCGGCCCGTACAAGTTGACCAGCGAGGCCCGGGGCAGCTCGGCGGTGAGGGCCCGGGCGAGCCGGACGGAGAGCGCCTCGCCGCCCGAGTAGACCGCGCGCAGCGTGGTGCAGCCGGGCAACCGCTCGGTGTCCAGCAGCGCCTGGAGCAGGGTGGGGACGCACTGGAGGGCGGTCACGCCGTGCTCCAGCACCGCGTCGATCAGCCCGTCCGGATCCCGGTAGACGCCCGGCGCCCCCATCACGACGTGGGCGCCGGCGGCGGGCGCGAGGATCTCCCACTGCGCGGCGTCGAAGCTCATCGGCGTCTTCTGCAGCACGGTGGTGTCCGGGCCGAGGTGGCCGGCGTCGGTCAGCCAGCGCAGCTGCGACACGATGCTGTGGTGCTCGATCATCACGCCCTTGGGCCGGCCGGTGCTGCCGGAGGTGTAGATGACGTACGCCAGCGCGTCCGGGGTCGGGCCGGGGGCCGGGTCGCCGGGTCCCCGGCTCTGGTGCGGGATGGGGTGCGTGCCGGCGGCCTCGCGGAGATCGGCGGGTGTGACGATCCGGACGCCCGGCGGGGCCAGCCCGGCCAGCCGGTGCCGCAGGTGGTCCTGAGCGACGATCACCCTGGTGCCACTGGACTCGATCATGTAGCGGATCCGCTCCTCCGGGTACTCCGGGGAGAGCGGCAGGTAGGCGGCGCCCGCGCAGAGGATGCCCCAGGCGCCGGTCATCAGCTCCAGGGACGGTTCGGTGTACAGGCCGACGCAGTCGTCGGCGCCCGCACCCAGCTGGTGCAGGTGGGCCCCGAGGGCGTCGGCGGCCTCGCCGAGCTCGCGGTAGCTGAGCCGGCCGCCGTCGCCGGTCACGGCCGTGGCGTCGGGCCGGGCGGCCACCTGCGCGCGGAGCAGGTCGGGCAGGCAGACGGAGCGGCGGGCGTCGAGGAGGGCGGCGGACAGGGCGGACTGTGCGGTCATGAGGGGGTTCCCGTGGGTGGGTGCGGATCGGTGCGCCCGGCGCGGGCCGGGCGTGGCTTCCAAGGTCCGCCGCCCGCCGTCCCGGACGCCTGGGGCAGCGGTCGCCTCCTGGCCCGATCCGGTGCCCGGCCCGTGTCGGGCACCGGCCCGGGCAGGGCCCGGTTCCGCCCGCCCCCGTCCCGGGCCTCCGGCCCCGCGCCGGGACCGGTGCCCCGGCCCTGCTCCGGCCCCTGCCCCGGCCCTGCTCGCCCGCTCGCCGTCCGGTGTCTGGTGTCTGGTGTCCGGTGTCCGCCGGCTCCGGACCGGCCGCGCCCTGCCGGTCGAGGAGGTGGTCGAAGTCCTGGTCGGCACCGCGGAGCGGGCGCTCTGCCGCTGGACGGCGGCGCGGGGACCGGCCCCCTGCCGACCTTGCGCCGCCGACCGGAGCGCAGGACCCCGGCCGGGGCTCCGGTCCGGGTCGGCCGGTCAGCCCCGGGCGGTGGGCTCCGCCGCCGCGGCGAGGTGGCCGAGGAAGGCGGTGACCGCCGGCGGGACCGACCGGTCCCTGAGGGTGGCGGTGCGGACCAGGCGGACGGGCGTGTCGTCCGGGTGGAGCGGGACGAGGGCGACGTCCGGCCGGGCGGCGCGGGCGGCCAGGGCGGGGATCAGGGTGACACCCAACCCGACGGCCACCAGGCCGAGTTTGGCGGGCCACCCGGCCACCTCGTACTCGATCCGCGGCCGGAAGCCGCTGCGCACGCAGGCGGCCAGCAGGGTCGACTCGGCCCGCCGACTGGCGGCGATCCAGTGCTCCCCGGCGAGCTCGGCCAGCTGCACCGACGCGCGGCCCGCCAGCGCGTGGTCCGGTGGAAGAGCCACCAGGACCGGATCGTCGACCAGCGGGCGGAGGTCGAACAGCTCGGTGTCGTAGGGGTGTTCGGGATAGGCGGAGACCAGCGCGAGGTCGATCGCGCCGTCCCGGAGCCGGTCCAGCAGGGCGGACGAGAGCCCCTCGGTGAGCGAGACCCCGACCAGCGGGTGCGCGGCCCGGAAGGCTGCCAGCGCGTCCGGGACCAGCGCCGCGTTGGCGCTGTCGAACGCGCCGACCCGCAGCCTGCCGAGGTTCAGCTCGGTGAGCGCCGCCAGGTCGCGGCGAGTGCCGTCCAGCCGCTCCAGCAGCGCCTCGGCGTGCGGCAGCAGGGTGCGTCCGTGCTCGGTGAGTCGCACGCCCCGGGCCAGTCGGTCGAAGAGCGGCGCACCGAACTCGGCCTCCAGGGTGGAGATCTGACGGGATATCGCGGACTGGGTGAACCCCAGCCGCTCGCCGGCGGCGGTGAACGAGCCCAGTCGGGCGGCGGTGCGGAAGACTTCGAGCCAGGCCATGTCCATTCCGCATGGCTACCATGCGAGACATTCGCTTGTCGCCTGGCTCGATGGTTCCTAGCGTGGAGGCCATGGAGAAGATCGCATTTCTCGGCCTCGGCCGGATGGGTCGACCGATGGCCCGCCGACTCGCCGCCGCCGGTTACCCGTTGACGGTGTGGAACCGCACGCCCGGGAGGGCCGAGGGGCTCCCGGAGGCCGCCGATCCGGCGGAGGCGGTGCGCGGGGCGGGCGTCGTCGTCACGATGCTGTCCGACCCGGAGGCGCTGGCGGCGGTGGCCGAGCGGTTCGTGGGGGAACTGGTGCCCGACACGATCTGGACCGAGATGTCCTCCGTCGGTCCGGCGGCGGTGGCCGCCCTGCGCGGACGACTGCCGGACGGCGTGGGGCTGGTGGACGCGCCGGTGCTCGGCAGCGTCGGCCCGGCCGCGTCGGGCGGGCTGACCGTGCTGGCGGGCGGGGAGCCCGCCGACCTCGACCGGGTCCGGCCGGTACTGGAGACGCTCGGTTCGGTGGTGCACTGCGGCGGTCCCGGGTCGGGCGCGGCGCTGAAGCTGGTGGTGATCGGCGCGGTGATCGGGGGAGTCGCGGTGGTGGCGGAGGCACTCGCCCTGGCCGACTCGCTCGGCCTCCCGGAGGAACTGGCCCTGGGCGCGCTGGCGAGCGGACCGCTCGGTGGTGCGGTCGGCCGGGCCCGCTCCGACGACGCCGACTTCCCGGTCCGGCTGGCCGCCAAGGACCTAGCGCTGGCCGGTGGCGGGCCCGTCCTGACCGCCGTGCGCGAGCGGCTGCTCGACCACCCCGAACTCGCCGAACAGGACCTCGCCCGCTGGGTGGACGCGGTCCGGGCCGGCTGACAAGCCCGGCCACCCGGCCCGCCGGACGGGTGGCCGGGCCGGGGAGGCAGGCCGGTGGTTCCTCCCGCACCCCGGTCGGGACACACCTTGCCGCGCAGGGCGGGTGACGGCCCGCTCCGGTCTAGGCTCGTGCCATGGTTCGCCGCGACGAGCGCGCCGAGGGCGCTGGACCGTTCACGACCCGGGTCACCTGGCGCAAGGCCGAGGGCGGCCTGGCGGTCTGGGAATCCCGGCCGGCCCGCAAACGCGGCGTGTTCAGGGCGCTGGCAGAGTCGGGAGCCGAGGGTGCGCCGCACCGTGCGGACGGCCGGGCACTGCACCGCCTGCGCACACTCAACACCGTCGCCGCCGTCGCGTTCGTGATCGGTGGCGGGCTGTTCGCGCTCGGCGCCCTCCTCGCGGCGGTCACCGACGTCGGCCCGACGGCGATCGCCTCGGTCTTCTTCGTGGGAGGCCTGTTCTTCAACACCGGCGGCTACGCCTCGCTGCTCCAGGCGGTCAATGCCCCGCGCCGCTCCGGTGGGACGGATGCACCGGTCACCCGGGCCTGGCGCTGGTGGAGCTACGAACCTCAGCGGATCGACTGGCTCAGCACGTTCGTCCTGTTCGCCGGGACCCTGGTGTTCGGTGTGAACCTGCTGGACTCCTTCCTCCAGGGCCTCTCGGTCCGGCAGGCGGACCGGCTGGTCTGGGCCCCGGACATGGTGGGGTGCGTGCTGTTCCTGATCTCGGGACACCTCGCGCTGGTCGAGGTCTGCCACGGCCGCTGGTGCGTGCACGCGCGCGGCATCGGGTGGTGGATCGTGCTGGTCAACCAGATCGGGTCCGTGCTCTTCCTGCTCTCGGCGGTGGCGGCGTTCACCCGTCCGGAGACCGGGAGCCCGGTCAACACCGACATCGCGAACTGGGGGACCTTCGCGGGCGCGCTGTGCTTCTCGGCCGGCGGAGTGGTGCAGTACTTCGAGCGGCCGTAGCCGTTCGGGGCGAGCGGCGGTTCCCGGACGGCGGTGCCGCGGGGGAGACGCCGCTGCTGCTCGCGGAGCCCGGTTGGTCCCGGGCCGGTCAGGCGGCCCAACGGGAGACCGCGAATCCGCTTCCCGCACGCCGTACTTCGACGGCGCCCGCGCCCGCGAAGTGGGCGGGGACCACGAGTTCCCTCGTGTCGGCGGCGCGTTGCAGCACCCGCTGCCGGCTGGCGGCGGCCCGGGCCGGGTCCTCGCAGAAGCAGCTGTTGCAGGCCGGATGGAGCAACTGCACCGGGCTGTGCAGCAGATCGCCGACGAACACCGCCCGCTCCCCGCGTGAGGCGAGCCGCAGCACCGACGAGCCGGGGGTGTGACCCGGCGCGGGCTCCAGGGTGAGTGCCTCGTCGAGCCGGTGACCGCCCTCCCAGAGCACGGCCTGCCCGGAGCGGACGACCGGCGCGATGCTGTCGGCGAACATCAGCCGCCGTTCCTCCCGCCAGACCCGGGCGTCGGCGCCCGCCGGGGCCGGTCCCGACTCCGGCCCGTCCGGATCGATCGCGGCGTGGTCCGCGGCCGGCAGGTAGTAGGTGGCGTTGGGGAAGGCGGGGACCCACTCGCCGTCCCGGGCGACGGTGTTCCAGCCGACGTGATCGGCGTGCAGGTGGGTGTTGACCACCACGTCGACGTCCTCCGGACGGACCCCGGCCGCTTCCAGACGGTCGAGGAAGTCGCTCCGCCGGTCGTGGAAGTGCGGGCTGTGCGGGCGCTGCCGACCGTCCCCGACGCTGGTGTCGACCAGGACGGTCCGACCGCCGTGGCGGACCACCCAGGTCTGGAGCGCCCCCCGGTAGTCGTCCCCGGCCCGGTCCCAGTGGTCGGGGGCCAGCCAGTCCGCGTTCCGCTCCCACTCCCCGGCCGGCAGGCCGGGCACGATCCTCTGCGCCGGGACGAACGGCCCCTCCCACTCGACCACCCTGATGATCTCGGCGTCGCCGAGCACGATCCGCTCCATGGTTCCTCCCCGTGTCGTTGTGCACCCGTGTGGTCGTGCACCTGTACAGCTGTGCGGTTGGGTCGTGGGGCGCCGCTTCCGTGCGCCGCCGGTGTCGAGCCTAGGAGGCAGCGGATGAGCGTCTCAATGCTTCAGAGGATCAGTCGGATACGTGATCGGCTCACAGGTGCGTGGCCGGCCACCGTAGGATGACCGGATGGACGTGGTGAGCGACGCGATCGCGGCCGTGCGCATCGGCCGGCCCTCCTCGGTCCGGCTGCGGGTCGTCGGACCGTGGTCCACCCGGATCCCCCCGTACGACGGGGCCGGGTTCCACGTGGTGCTGGAGGGCGCTTGCTGGCTGCTGCCCGACGGTGGCGCGCCGGTGGCCCTGGGCGCCGGTGACGCGGTGCTGCTGCCGCACGGAACCGGCCACGTCCTCGCGAGCGCGCCGCTGGAGCCGGCCGAGGCGGCGCGGGCGGTACCGATCGACCGGCTGCTCGGCCCCGGACGGCCGGTGCCGCCGCTCGGCCCCGCCGCCTCGTACGAGTCCGCCCCCGGCTCCGGGGCGGGGGCGGCGGTCGAGCTGCTCTGCGGCAAGTACCGCCTGGAGCACAGCCGGACGCACCCGCTGATGCTGGAACTCCCGGACGTCGTCCACCTGGCGAACCGGGTCGGCGGCCACCCGCAACTGCGCTCGGCCGTGGACCTGTTGGGGGGAGAGCTGGCCGCCGACGAGGCCGGTGCGGCGCTGGCCGTGCCGAGCCTGATCGACCTGCTGCTGGTCTACATGGTGCGCGCCTGGCTGGCCGGGCCGCCCGGCGCCGGTGCGGGTGGTGCGGGTGGTGCGGTCGACGGGGGCGGAGCCGGGGCGCAGGACGGTCCGGC
>NZ_JBEXNT010000197.1:0-12401 GCF_040611255.1 Kitasatospora sp. NPDC002965
GGCAGTTCACGCGGGCCGTCACCGTCGTCGGTGCCCCCCCGACCCGGGGCCCCCGGGGCCCCCCCGCCGCCGGCCCGGCCCCCCCCCGGTGGACCGGCCCGGCCGCGTTCGACCCCGGCCGCGTTCGACCCCGGTGGCGCTCAGCCCCGGCGGCTCTCGGCGGCGGCGGCCTCGACGAGGGCCTCGAAGACGGCCCGCCGGCCCGGGTCGGCGGCCGCGGTGTCCTCGGGGTGCCACTGCACCCCGAGGAACCACCCGGCCGGCGAGGCGAGCTCGACCGCCTCCACGGTGCCGTCGGCCGCCCGCGCCGTCACCCGGAGTCCGCGCCCGAGCCGGTCGACGCGCTGGTGGTGGTAGCAGGACACCTCCCGCTCCCCCGTGCCGGTGACCGACGCCAGCAGACTCCCGCCGACCGGCGCCAGCCGGTGGAGCACGTGCCGGTGGTCCCGCCCAGGGCCTCCCATGTCCTGCTCCAGGGAGCCGCCGAGCACCGTGTTGACCACCTGGAGGCCGCGGCAGACGGCCAGCGTCGGCAGGCCGGCCACCAGGGCGTACCCGGCGAGCGCGAGGTCGAAGGCGTCCTGCCCGGGGTGCAGGTCGTAGACCTCGGGGTGCCGGTCGGCCCCGCCGTAGTGCGCGGGGTCGAGGTCCCCGCCACCGGGAAGCAGCAGGCCCGCGCAGCGCGCGAGTCGCTCGGCGATCTCCTCCGCCCCGGCGGCCCCCGGCGCGCGGGGCCCGGCGGGCAGCATCATGAACGGCTCGCCGCCCGCCCGGTAGACGGCCTCGGCCAGCGCCTCGGCGGTCACCAGCGCGGCGTACCGCAGCGCCGAGGCCGAGGCCGAGTACCGGGCGGGCAGGGCGATCAGCGGCCGGGCCGCGCTCACAGCCGGATCCAGGTGGTCTTGAGGTCGGTGTACTTGTCCAGCGCGTGGGCGGACTTGTCGCGGCCGTGGCCGGACTGCTTGACGCCCCCGAACGGCACTTCGAGCCCGCCCTCCTCGTAGCAGTTGACCCAGACCGTCCCGGCCCGCAGCGCCCGGGACATCCGGTGGGCGGTGGAGAGGTCGGCGGTCCAGAGCCCGGCGGCCAGCCCGTAGACGCTGTCGTTGGCGAGCCGGACGGCCTCCTCGGGGGTGTCGAACACCTGGACGGCGAGGACCGGGCCGAACACCTCGTCGCGGGCGAGCCTCGCGTCCGCCGCGACCCGGTCGAACACGGTCGGCAGCAGGTAGTGCCCGCCGGTCTCCGCGAGGGTGGCGGCGCCGCCGGCCCGCAGCCGGGCCCCGTCCTCGTGGGCGGCCCCGACGTGCCCGAGGACGCGCTCGCGGTGGGCCGCCGTGACCAGCGGGCCCATCTCCGTGGCCGGGTCGAGCGGGTCGCCGACCCGCAGCGTGCGGGCGCGGGCCACGACGGCGTCCACCACCCGGTCGGCCACCGCGCGGTGCACCAGCAGCCTGGACGGCGCGGTGCACATCTCCCCCTGGTTGAAGAAGATCCCCCAGGCGGCGGTGGCCGCCGCGCGGTCCAGGTCGGGGGCGTCCGGCAGCACGATGTTCGGGGACTTGCCGCCGAGTTCGAGCCAGACCCGCTTGAGGTTGGAGTCGGCGGCGTACCGCAGGAAGTGGCGCCCGACCTCGGTGGAGCCGGTGAAGGCGAGCGCGTCGACGTCCGGGTGGCGGCCGAGGGCGCGGCCGGCCTCCGGGCCCTGGCCGGCCAGCACGTTGAGGACGCCGGCCGGCAGTCCGGCCTCGACGGCGAGCGCACCGAGGCGCAGTGCGGAGAGCGGGGACTGTTCGGCGGGCTTGAGCACCACGGTGCAGCCGGCGGCGAGGGCCGGCGCGGTCTTCCAGGCGGCCATGGTGAGGGGGAAGTTCCACGGCACGACGGCCGCCACGACGCCGACCGGCTCGCGGGTGACGAGCGCGAGGGCGTCGCCGGGGGTGTGCGGGGCCTCGTCGACCAGCTTGTCGGCGAGCTGTCCGTACCAGCGGAAGGTGGCGGCCACCGCGCGCAGTTCGATGTCCCGCGCCTCGGCGACCGGCTTGCCCATCTCCAGGCTGATCAGCAGGGCGAGTTCGTCGCGGTGCAGCTCGACCAGGTCGGCCAGTCGCTGGAGTGCGCGCCCGCGGTCGGCCGGGGCGGTCCGCGGCCACGGGCCGTGGTCGAAGGCCCGGCGGGCGGCGGCCACGGCGGCGTCGGCCTCCGCGTCGCCGCCGGCGGCGACCTCCGCCAGGACGCGGCCGTCCCGCGGGGAGACCACCTCGAAGGTGGCGCCGCCGCCGGGTTCCTGCGTGCCGCCGATCAGGTGCGCGGTGGGGAGGGCGAGCTCGCGGGCGCGCCGCTGCCAGTCCTCGTACGTGCCGCCGTGCTGCGTTCCGCCCGTCACGGTGCCTCCGGTTCAGGTCGCGGCGAATGCCGCCGGGAGCTTCATTTGGAAGCAAACGATAGCCAACGACAGCGTCACGTCAAAGGGTTGACCTCGCCGAGCGCCGCCCCTATGTTGTTTGGAACCAAACGAGTAGAAGGAGGGCGCGCATGCCCGTCCACCCCGCGGCCACCGTCGACGCGCCGCCGCCCCACCTCGCCACGGTGGCCGGGGTCCCCGTGGACACCCGCCACTGGATCGGCGGACGCCGCGTCGCCTCCGCCGACACCTTCGCCGACCACTCCCCCGTCGACGGCACCGAGCTCGCCCGGATCGCCCGGGGGTCCGCCGCCGAGGCGCGGGCCGCCGTCGCCGCCGCCACGGCCGCCCACCCCGGCTGGGCCGCCACCCCGCCGGCCGAGCGGGCCCGGCTGCTGCACGCGATCGCCGACGGCGTCGAGGCCCGGCTGGAGGACCTCGCCGCCGTCGAGACCGCCGACAACGGCGCCCTGCTGCGCTCGCACCGACGCGGTGTCATGCCGCGCGTGGCCCACAACTTCCGGTTCTTCGCCGACCGGCTGCTCACCCTCGCCCACCCGGAGCTCGACACCCGCGGCCACACCAACCGGGTCAGCTGGGACCCGGCCGGCCCGTGCGTCCTCATCACCCCCTGGAACGCGCCGCTGATGCTGGCGACCTGGAAGGTGGCCCCCGCCCTCGCCGCCGGGAACACCGTCGTGCTCAAGCCCGCCGAGTGGTCACCGCTCACCGCCTCGCTGCTCGCGGACATCGCCGCCGCGGCCGGCCTGCCCGACGGCGTCCTCAACGTCGTCCAGGGCTACGGCGCCGAGGTGGGCGCGCCGCTCACCGCCCACCCCGACGTCCGGCGGATCAGCTTCACCGGCTCCGTCCCCACCGCCCGGCAGATCGCCGCGTCCGCCGGCCACCACCTCACCCCGACCAGCCTCGAACTCGGCGGCAAGTCGCCGCTGCTGGTCTTCGCCGACGCGGACCTCGACCTCGCCGCCGACCTCGCCGCCGAACAGTTCGACAACGCCGGCCAGGTCTGCCTCGCCGCCACCCGCCTGCTGGTCGAGGCGTCGGTGGCCGAGGAGTTCACCGCCCGGCTCACCGCCCGCGCCGCCGCACTGCGCCAGGGCGACCCGCGCGAGGAGACGACCGACGTCGGACCGAACATCCACCCCCGCCAGCTGGAGCGGATCGACGGCTTCGTCCGGCGCGCCCTGGGCAACGGCGCCCGCGCGGTCTTCGGCGGCGGGCCGAACGAGGAGCTGGGCGGCCTCTACTACCGCCCGACCCTGCTCACCGACGTCCACCAGTCCTCCGAGATCGTCCAGGAGGAGGTCTTCGGACCGGTGCTCACGCTGCAGACCTTCGCCACCGAGGAGGAGGCCGTCACCCTGGCCAACGACACCCGCTTCGGCCTCGCGGCCACGGTCGTCACCGGCGACCGGGAGCGCGCCGACCGGGTCGCCGACCAGCTGGTGGCCGGCACCGTCTGGGTCAACTGCTTCTTCGTCCGCGACCTGCGCGCGCCGTTCGGCGGCTCGCGCGAGTCGGGCGTCGGCCGCGAGGGCGGCGACTGGAGCTTCGACTTCTACTGCGACCTGCGCAACACCGTCACCGCACCGAAGGGCTGGACCCACCATGGGTGAGATCGTCGGCGCCGGGCTGCTCGCCCACGTCCCCACCATCGTGCTGCCCGAGGCCACCCGGCGCGAGCTCAACGGAGGCCGGGAGATCAGCCTGGTCACCGGCCTCCGGGAGCTGCGCCGGGACGTCTTCGAGACGGTCGACTACGACACGGTCGTCCTCCTCGACTCGCACTGGGCCACCACCGTCGAGTTCGTGGTCGCCGCCCAGCAGCGCCGGGCCGGCCTGTTCACCTCCGAGGAGCTGCCGCGCGGCATGCGCCGGATGCCCTACGACTACCCCGGGGACCAGGAACTCGCCCACTCCGTCGCCCGGTTCGCCGACCGCCACGGCACCTGGATCACCCCGATCGACGATCCCTGGCTCCCGGTCTACTACGCGACCGTCAATCTCTGGAAGCACCTCGGGGAGGGCCTGCCGGACAAGCGCTGGGTCAGCATCGGGGTCTGCCAGACCGGCGACGCCGAGGACCACCTGCGCCTCGGCCGGGCGCTCGCCGACGGCATCGCGGCCGTCGACCGGAAGGTCCTGGTGATCGCCTCCGGCGCGCTGTCGCACACCTTCTGGCCGCTGCGCGAGCTGCGCGACCACGAGGCCAGCGACCCGAGCCACATCTTCACCCCGCAGGCCCGGGCCGCCGACGAGCAGCGGATCGACTGGTTCCGCCAGGGCCGGCACGACCGCGTCCTCGACACCATGGACGAGTTCCGGGCCTTCAAGCCCGAGGCCGGCTTCGGCCACTACCTGATGCTGGCCGGCGCCCTCGGCGAGCAGCGCTGCACCGCGCCCGCCCGCCAGTACGGCGAGTACGAGAACTCCGTGGGCACCGGGCAGGCGCTGCTCTGGTTCGACCGGCCCGCCGCCGGCTGGACCGCGCCGCGGCCCGGGCCCGCCCGCCACGACCCGCACCACCACGTCGACCCGCACCACGACGGACCGCACCACGACGATCCGCACCACGTCGGCGGTCCCGCCGGCCCCCGCACCGAGGAGCTCCCCCATGCCTGAGTACCGCCGGATCCTGCTCGACGGCGCCGTGGTCGAGGTACGGCGCGAGGGCGCCGACCTGGTCGCCGGCGACGGCCGCCGGGTCTCCGCCGAGTCCGCCCACCACCTGCCGCCGGTCGTCCCCAGCAAGATCATCGCCGTCCACCTCAACCACCGCAGCCGGGTCGAGGAGTTCGGCATCAGGCTCACCCCGGCCCCGACCTACTTCCACAAGCCCGTCTCGGCGCTCAACTCCCACGAGGGCGCCGTGGTCCGGCCCGAAGGCTGCCGCTACCTCAACTACGAGGGCGAGGTGGCGATCGTGATCGGCCGCACCTGCCGCAACATCGCCCCCGCCGACGCCGGGGCGTACATCGCCGGGTACACCGTCGCCAACGACTTCGGCCTGCACGACTTCCGCGACACCGACGCCGGATCGATGCTCCGGGTGAAGGGCTCCGACACCCTCGGCCCGCTCGGCCCCGGCCTGGTCACCGACTGGGACTTCCGCGGCAAGTACCTGCGCACCTACGTGAACGGGACGATCGTCCAGGACGGCTCCACCGACGAGATGGAGTGGGACATGCACTACCTGGTGGCCGACATCGCCCGCACCATCACGCTCCACCCCGGCGACGTGCTGCTCTCCGGCACACCCGCCAACTCCCGGCCGGTGCAGCCGGGCGACGTCGTCGAGGTCGAGGTCGAGGGGCTCGGCCGGCTCCGCAACCACGTGGTGGCCGGTCCGGTGCCCGTCCGCACCGACGTCGGCGCCCAGCTGACCGCCTCCGAGGAGGTGCTCTCCACCGCCCTCGGCGGCGACTGGGAGTTCCGGGGCGTCCGGCCGCCGGTCCGCACCGCCCACTGACCGGTCCGGTCCCCGGCGGTGGGCCGGCCCGACGGCGCCGGGCGGGCCCACCGCCGGGAACCGGCCGACCGCGTCACCACCCCACGGGTTTGGAGACCTCCGCCCACAGGGGAGCGATCAACTCGTTGACCCGCTCCCGGCCTTCCGGTGATCCGAGGTCCGGAACCCCGCTGCCCGGCACCACCTCCAGCGGTCCGCCGTCGGCGTGCTCGAAGCGGTCGCGGTAGAGCACCAGCGCGCGCTCGCCCCGGTTCCGGCGGGAGTCCCAGACGAGGCCCTGCGCGTCCGGCGCCTGCGCCCGGATCTCGCTCGACCAGCGCCGGGCCGCGGCGTAGTTCCGCTCGTCCTCCAGGAGTGTGGGCTCCTGGCGGACGGCGGCCAGGTCCGCCCCGGTGACCAGGGAGACCAGCGTGAGGTCGTACCGGGCGCGCAGGCAGCTCAGCGAGCGGCCGTGCACCGTGGCGTAGGAGACCTCCCGGGTGCCGAACGAGCCGTACGGCAGGGAACGCAGCAGGCTCTCGGCGAGAGCCGTGACCGGGGTGTGCGCCAGGTACAGGTAGTGGTACGGGTCGAGCACCGTGCCCTCGAAGCGCCCTCCGTCGAAGTGGAGGTCCGAGAGCCTCGGGTTGAACTCGCCCGGCGCGTAGCGGGACTTGTGCACCCGCCACAGCTCCGTACCCGCCGGGACCGTCGTGACGTTCGGGTACAGGGCGAAGTCGATCAGCGGGAAGGGGCTTTCCTTCCACGGGAAGAGACCGTCCTTCATCATTCTCCCTCCACCAGTTGGGTGGCCGCCCCGACCAGTCGGTGGTCGGGCAGCCGGCCGAGCAGCGACGCGGGCACGCCGCCCAGCCAGCTGTTCTCGCTGAGCCACCACGTTCCGGCGCCCCAGGGGTCGACGTCCGCGAGCAGCAACCGGTTGACCTCCAGGACGACCCGGTGCGGGACGCCGCCGTCCGCCCCGAACTGGAACTGCGGATAGCGGTCGCCGGAGCGGGCGTTCGGCACTCTGATCAGTTCGGGCGGCGGCGGGCCGCCGCAGCGGTCCCGCGCCTGCGCCGCCGAGAACGACGGCGCGTCGAGCAGCGGGTGGCCGTCCCGCCCGGCCTCCCCGGGGTCCGCCGCCCCGGCCGCCGGGGCCGACAGCCAGGCCAGCAGCTCGCGCACCTCGGCCACGCTCGCCGGCCCTGGTGGCGCGGCGACCTGCCGGAAGGAGTCCAGGGAGACCCGGACCGGATGGTCGAACGGCAGCGGCAGCAGGGCCAGCCGAACACCCTGGAGCGCCCTGCGCCAGCCCATCTCGTCGTCCGGGGCCACGGCGGCGAGCGCCTCCACCCGGACGACCAGTACGGCGTAGAGCTCTTCGCCGAGCCGCTCGCGGACGGTGTCCCGGTGCGTGTGGATGAGGCCGAGGAGCCGGTTCGCCGACCGCCCCCCGCGCCCACCCGTCCCGTCGTCGTTCACGCCTCTCCCCCTTCTCGGACGGTCTTCTCCGCGGCACCGGCGCGCCCCGCGGCTTCGTCGTTCTCCACGCCGTCACCGGTGGCGTCGACGCCCGCTCGCGCCCCCGGGCCCGCCCCCGGGTGGCCCTGGTGGACGAAGGCCGCCCACGACGCGATCCGGTCGAGGCCCGGACGGTCCATCTCCCGGAGCAGGTCGCCGTGGAGCGAGCCCGGGTTCCGCCGGTCCGGGTCGAGCATCCAGCGCTGGGCGGCCCCGAGCGCGTCGACGGGACTGAGCCGGTCGACGTTCAGGTAGTGGTGGAACACGGCCATGAGCAGGGCCGACGCGCCGTCCGGGGCGGCCCAGCGCGAGCCGACGACGTCCCGGGCCCCGGCCGTGACGAAGCCCGTGGTGAGGGTGAGCGCCTCGTCGTGGTCGCGCATCGAGAGGTCCGTCTGACAGGCGCTCAGCACCACCAGCGGGCCGTCCCCCGGCCCGTGCCCGGTGTCCGGCCGGTCGAGGAGCCGGGTGACCGTGAGCAGACCGGGAGCGGGGTCCGGGCCGGGCGCCCGCGGATCCCGGTCGGGCCGGGGGGCGTGCCCGGGGACCGTCAGGTCGAGGGCCGAGGCCGTGGGGCTCGTACCGGCCGTGCCGTGCGAGGCCACGTGGAGCAGCGAGGCCCCGTCGGCGAGGTACCCGAGGACGGCCTCGGGCGTGCAGGGAGCCGTCGCGTCCACGCCCGGCTCCGAGATCGCCCCGCAGAGCCGGGCGCCCGGGTAGAAGGAGTCCCGCAGGGCCAGGACCTCGATCTCGGCGTACATCAGGCTCTGCCCCGGATCGGCGACCAGCACCGGTTCGGCCGCCGGAGGCCGAGGGGCGCGGCGCAGGGTGCGCAGGAACTGGCTCCCCGACGCGGCGTAGCTGACCACCGCGGACTGGCAGAGGTACGCGCGGGGCGGTTCGCCGGGGGACCGTGCGGCGTGCCAGGGGACGATGCCCAGCCGCCCGCAGGGCACGAGGACGAACCGGAGCTGGCGGGCCCCGGGACCCGGCCGTTCGGGCCCCGGCCGTTCGGCGCCGGGCCGTTCGCCCCCCAGTCGTTCGGTGATGCCGGCGAGGACCGGGTCGAGGACCTCGTGGGCCCAGTCGCAGAGCCCGCCGAGCGCGTCCTCCCAGGTCCGCCGCGCACCGGGGTCCACCGCATCGCCGTCGCGCGCGGCGGCGCGTACGGCGGCGTCGTGCCCGGCCGTGGCGTCGAGGTAGCGTTCGAGCGGGCCGCTCCCGGCCCGGGACAGCGGCTCGCAGATCCACAGACCGGCCCCGAGCTCCGGGCCCACGACGATCACGACCCCGGGGCTGACGGAGTCGCCGGGGACCAGGTAGAGCAGCGCGTCCGCCCCGCCCTCCGCCAGCCCGTCCGCGAGCTCGCTCAACGTGGGAGTCCGCACGAGGGCGCCCTCGTGCCGGTAGCCGAGTGCCTCCAGGGCCCGGCGGCGTAGCGTGCTGGGCAGTTCGCCGGGCACCCCACCGCCACCGGGCACCCCACCGCCACCGGCGGCCCCGTCGTCCGGGGTCCCGGTGGCGGTCCGCCAGGCGTCGGCGAGCTCGTGGTGGCCGCGCCGTTCGAGGAGTTCGGGGACGGCCAGGGCGGTGGACGTCGCCTGCAACACCAGGGCTCGGCCCAGCTCCAGCGCGGCCACCGCCTCGTGCAGCCGCCCCTGGGAGGCGGCCCACAGCGCACCCTGGAGACCTCGGCTGGCGCCGTCGCGGGCCGCGAGCAACCCGTGCTCGGCACCGCTCTGCAGGAGCACGTCCGCGGAGAGGGCGGTCAGCGCCTCCGTGGCCGCCGCCAGGGCCGAGAGGTCCGACACGTCCTCGTTGCGGACGCCCCGCTCCCGGTACGCCTCGGCGAGGCTCCACAGGGCCTCGGCGGCGATCCGCGGGGCCCGGCCCTCCCGCACACCGTCCCTGACCCGCTCCAGCTCCGCGATCAGCCGGTCGAGGACCTCCCCGTCGGGGCTCAGGCCGTACCGCAGGCCCAGCTCGCGCGCGGAGCCGTACACCTCCTCCGTCGAGGACCGCGGAGGCGGGGGGACGTGCTCGGGCAGCGGAACCGTCGGGTCGCCGGCCAGAGCGGCCTGCAGCAGGTCGAAGTCCGGAAAGCGGGGCATCGGGATCAGGTCGCCGAACGGCAGTCCGCTCGCCCTGACCGCAGCCATGCCCTCCTTCATGGACGCCATGGCCCGCAGAGCCGCCTCCGGATCACGCGTGACGACGCCCAGCTTCCCGTGTGCCGCCCCCAGCGTCGCCAGGACGAATCCTCGGAAGGCCCCGTCCGGGACGTCCTCCGCCAGCGTCTCGGCCTCGGCCAGCAGACCGAGCGCCACCCGTACGTCGGCGTCGGTGTCCCCCGTCTGCCCGGCGTCCATGATCCGGCCGTACAACTCCCGGACGCGGTCCAGGACTCCGGGATCCCCGACGCCGGGCGGCAGCAGGTCGGCGAGCTCGCCGAGGTGGCCGAAGGTCGCCGCCCGGTGGTGACGGCCCGCCGCCTGGTCCTGGTAGGTGCCGCCGGCCGCGGCGCTGATGCCGAGCAGCATCGCCCGGAGTGCCTCCAGGCCGGCGGACTGGTCGGGTCCCGGGGGCGGCCGGTCCTGGACCGCACGCAGCCGGCCGAGCAGCTCGTTGATCGCCCCGTGCGGGTCCTCGCCGTTCAGGGCGTCCTGGAGGCCGTACCTGGCGGCGCTCACGGCGTCCAGGGCGGCGGCGAGGCGGTGCAGGGCGTCGGGGGTGAGGAACTCCGACGGATCGGGGCCCGGATCGGGGGCCGGGTCCGGGTCCGGGTCCGGGTCCGGGGCGCCGTCCACCGCGCCGAGGAGCCGGTTCAGGGTCTGCCGCATCCGGTCCGCGACGGGCTCCCCGGCCGGGCCCACGCTCGCGATCAGGTCGGCGAGTACCGCCCCCAGCGAGCCGGCCGCCACGCTGCGCAGCTCGGGGTCGTGCTCCAACAGCCTCGTCAGCTCTTCGAGTTCGCCGACGGACGCCTCGCACTCCCGCACCGACGGCGCCACCCCGCCCACCGCGGGGAGCATCCGCCTGACCCGTTCCTCCGCGTCCACGACCCATGCGCGCAGCCCCCGCACGCCGCCGTCCTCCGCGTCACCCACCGGCGCCCCCGCCTTCCCGGTTCCGAGCTCACCCCTGTGCCTACGGCCACTATGCCGAGCCACCGGCCGGGAAGCGGCCGATTCCCGCACCGGACCGGCAGATGCCCGGAATCCACCCGGAAATCAACCGGTTGATCTCCGGGAGGCGCGCGGACGACCGGTCCGGCCGGACGCCTCCGCGCCCTCTCCCCCGGCCCGGATCACCCCGAGGGCCGCACGTCCTCGGCCGGCAGCCGGCCGGACCGGATCGCGTCCAGGAGCGCCGCGTGGTCGCGCTCGTTCTGGTCGGCGTAGGACTCGGCGAACCCCGCGACCGCGCGGTCGAAGGAGTCACCGCGCCCGAGGTAGGCGGCGATCGCGATCCGGTCGCCGGACCTGGCGTGTGCGCGGGCCAGGGTGGCGCCGCACAGTTCGCCGAACGCCCGCATGCCGGCCGGCACCATGTCCTCGGCCACGGCGATGCCCTTCCAGTCGCGCAGCTGGCGGACGTAGAAGTCCCGGCGCCGGCCGTCGATGCCCTCGACCCGTTCCCAGCCGAGGAAGATGTCGCTCGCGGCCTGCATCAGCCGCTGCCCCGAAACCACGCGCTCGCCCTGGTTGGAGTACCGGCCGGCTCCGACGTGGGCGGCCAGGACGGAGGTGTCGGCCTCCTTCGCCTGGAGGAACAGCGGGTCCCGGCCGTCCCGGCCGAGCAGCAGGAAGATCCAGCAACGGGTGCCGACACTGCCCACGCCGACCACCTTGCGGGCCACGTCCACGAGCCGGTAGTCCTCCAGGAGGGTGCGCCGGTCCGAGGAGAGGGTGTGGCCGTAGCGCCCGACCAGGTCGAGGAGCTGCCCCTGCAACGTGTCGCGGGTGACGCCCGTGAGCAGGTCCGAGATCGGGACGAGCAACGGCGGGTCGGCGGCGATCCGGGCCTGCCCGTCCACCGTCTCGGTGAGCTTCTCGAAGGCCTGCAGGCTGTCGCGGGTACGGGCCTTGGCCATGGCGCGCGCGAGCTGCTTCTGCCCGCGCTTGTGGATCCGGCCGGTGGCCAGCGCCTGGACGCGGGCCGCGTCCATCCTGGCGTACCAGACGTCGAGGTTGTGCATGCCCGCGAACCGCGCCATCGCCTCGCGGTACGACCGCAGCGTGGCCCGCACGATGTCCGAGCGCTCGTCGTCGTCGAAGCCGTTCGCCCGCCCGGCGATGGCCAGGCTGGCCGACAGCCGCTTGACGTCCCACTCCCAGGGGCCGGGCAGGGTCTCGTCGAAGTCGTTGATGTCGAAGAGCAGTTGCCGCTCCGGGGAGGCGAGCAGCCGGAAGTTCAGCATGTGGGCGTCGCCGCACAGCTGGGCCCTGATCCCGGAGTCCGGCGAGCCGGCCAGGTCGGAGGCCATGATCGCGGCGGCGCCCCGGTAGAACCGGAACGGGGACTCGCTCATCCGGCTGTAGCGGATGGGCACCAGTTCGGGGACCCGGCGGGCCGACTGCGACTCCAGGATGCCCAACGGGTCCGGCCGGCCCTTCGGCGGCTCGTACGCGGCGTGCGACGAGCGGGGGGCGCGGCGGCGGGCGGCCCTGCCGAGGGCCGCCCGCTCCTCGGGCGTGGCGTGTCGCACGGCGCGCATCGCCGGTCCGGCTTCCCGTGGCATCACAGACCTCCTGATCGGCCGGCGGCCACGGTGGCGTCCGACCGGCGCGGGTGATCGGCGGCCCGGACCGGGCTGCCGCGGAAGGCCGCCGGCCGGTCGCACTCTGCTGTCTCGACCGATCATCGGGGACCGGACCGGGTCCGGCATCACGTGGCGGGCACCGGCACCGGGGGCTCCCGGGGCGGCCGGACGGCGGGCGCCGCGGCCGGGCGGGGCTCCGGGCGTCCGGCCGCACCGCCCCGCGCACGGAGCCCCGGCCCCGC
>NZ_JBEXNT010000198.1:0-12242 GCF_040611255.1 Kitasatospora sp. NPDC002965
GTGCGGGGGTGGCCCCCCCCCCACCCCCGCCCGTCCAGGCGCCGGGGGGGGGGGGGGGGGGGGGGGGGGCGGGGGGCGGGGGGGGGGGGGGGGCGGGGGGGGGGGGGGGCCCCGCCCCCCCCCGGCGGTCGTCACTTCACCAGCCGCGACCAGTCCGCCGGCTGTCCCGGATCCAGCCGGCGCAGTTGGTCCAGCACCTGCGGGTCCTGGGCGTCCAGCCAGTCGGCGACCTGGCGGAACGAGGCGCAGCGGACCTCCTCGCGCCTGCAGACGCTCTTGATCACGTCCTCGACCGCCTGCATGTAGATGCCGCCGTTCCAGTCCTCGAAGTGGTTGCCGATGAACAGCGGGGCCCGGCTGCCGTTGTAGACCCGCTCGAAGCCGGCCAGGTAGCTCTCCCGGGTCGCCTTCTCCCAGGTGTCGAACTTCTTCGGGTCGCCGTTCGTGGTGTTGCCGGACTGGCCGGCCAGGTAGTTGAAGTCCATCGAGAGGTTCTGGGAGGTCGTACCGGGGTTCGGCAACAACTGCAGCGGGAAGTTCCAGACGCCTTCCTTCTTCACCGGCCACACCTGGAACTCGCCGGGCGAACTGGCGTCGTAGCGGAAGCCCTTGGCCTTCTCGACGGGCAGCAGGTTCTTCTGGCCCTCCAGGCAGGGGGCGCGGCCGCCCACCAGCTCCTTGGTGTAGTCGAAGGGGAGCGGTGGCAGGTCCTTGTAGCCGGTGTTGGTACGCCAGTTGGTGACGAAGGAGATCGCCTGGTCGAGCTCGGACGTCCACTCCTCGTTGGACCAGTCGCCGCCCCCGCCGGGCTGCGGGCCGCAGAAGTGCCCGTTGAAGTGGGTGCCGATCTCGTTGCCGTCCAGCCAGGCCAGGCGGAGCTGCTCCAGGGTGTCCTTGATGTGGGCGTTGGTGGCGAAGTCGATCGACGCCGCGCCCACGTCGTGCTTCGGGGGGCGGTAGAGCGTGCGTTTGGACTTGGGAAGGAGGTAGAGGCCGGAGAGGAAGAACGTCATCTGGGCGTTGTTCTCCGCGCCCAGCTTCCGGAAGCGGGAGAAGAGGCGGTCGTCGCCCTCCAGGGCGCCGTCCCAGGAGAAGACCACGAACTGCGGCGGCTTCTCCCCGGGCTTCAGCCGCTCGGGTTCGGGCTGCTTGGGCTGCGGGCCGGTGTCGGAGGTGGAGCCGTCACCGAGCAGCTTGACCTGGCCGTCCCAGGTCGGCGAGGGCGTGGGGACCGGGGCCGGGGTCCCGGCGGGGGCCGAGGGTGCGGGGCTCTCGGGCAGGCTGCCGGTGGCGGTGGGTCTGCTCCTGGACGTGGGACATCCCGTGCTCAGGACGAGCGCCGACGCGACCCCCGCCGCCAGCACCCAGGTCACACCGCGAGTAGTCCGCACCGTGCCTCCGTCAAATCGCCCGACAGTTCAGTCACTGCACTGATAGGACGTGATGGAGAGTCACAAAGGTTACAAGGATGGCAGGTTGGGAGTTCGTTGGAGCGGATCGTCGGTCGTGAGGAGTGGGCGGGGCTCCGGATGGCCGGCGGAAGTTCCCGGAATCCGTCACTGAGCTCGCGTCAACGGAGCCTGGAAGGACCTCCGGACGGCATCGCGGGAGGAGTCGTCGAGTGTCTCGCAGTCCGGTGGAGTCGGGGCTCGGCAGAGCGGGCGAAAGAGCGGGCGAAGGTGGCTTCCGGGGTGGGGTTTTCGCCCCGGAAGCCACCTGGGCCGGTGGCGTGCGGTGCCGGACGGGACCGCGTCACGCGGTCGGTGCCGGGCGGCGCGCCGCCTTCGTGGGGGCGCCGGTCAGGACGGGTGCCCCCGTTTGCGGGCCGGCGGTCAGGCCTTCTTGCTGAGCACGATGTCGAGCTCGGTGACCCGGGCCTCGAACTGTGCGAGCTCCTCGTTGGTCGGAGCGGGACGCGTGGTCATGTCTTTCACCCCCGTTCCCTGGTGCGGCGGCCGCTGTGGAGGGGCCGCGAGGCAACGTCGGAGACGTTGTCGAGGGTCAGGCCTTCTTGCTGAGCACGATGTCGAGCTCGGTGACCCGGGCCTCGAACTGCGCGAGCTCCTCGTTGGTCGGAGCGGGACGCGTAGCCATGTATTTCACCCCCGTTCCCCTGATTCGGCGGCGGCTGTGGACCGGCCGCCGCGCGACGGTGTCGGTCGACCGTCAGGGCTTCTTGGCGAGCGCGATGTCGAGCTCGGTGACCCAAGCCTCGAACTGCGCGAGCTCCTCGTTGGTCGGAGCGGGACGCGTAGCCATGGATTCCACCCCCTTCCTTGATCCATTAGGCGGTGACGCTAACACGTTGCATGTTCACATCAGCAATGTGATGCGCGTCACGGTGGGGGCGGCCGGGGGTGCGGTGATCATCACGCTCGACGGCGTACATGTCATGCGGTTAGAGTCTGGCGAAGATCAATCAGCCGGCGCTGACGGGGATGCCGGGTTGCCGCCGCCGGGACACCGGCCGCGATGGCCCGCGGGCGCCGGGACCGCGGCCGTTCGAGTGCTCGACGCGAGCCCCTCACGACCGGTCCCGCCGTCATGCCCGCTCACGCCATCAGAGGGGGAGTCCGTATGCAGGCAGGGGTGATCGGAGCCGACCTGCGCGCGTTCGCGGCCGTCGACGACGCGGAGGACCCGGTCCCGCTGATCCGTGCGCTGGACGTCGGCAAGTCCTACCCGGGCATGCGCAGCGCCGAGGCCGCCATCATGGCCGCCCTGCGGCTGGACGGCGCCCGGGCGGTGCTGGACGTGGGCTGCGGCCTCGGTTCGGACGCCATCGGGGCGGCGGCCGAGGCGGCGCCGGGCACGCGCGTCACGGGGATCGACGTCAGCCGCACCATGGTCGCCGAGGCGGGTCGCCGGGCGGCCGAGGCGGGCGCGGACGTGTCCTTCGTCTGCGGCAGCGCGCTGGACCTCCCCTTCGCCGACGGCGAGTTCGACCGCTGCCGGGCGCAGACGCTGCTGCAGCACGTGCCCGACGCACCGCGGGCGATCGCCGAGATCGCGCGGGTCCTGCGGCCCGGCGGCCGGGCGGTGGCCTTCGAGTTCGACCTCGGTTCGACCGTCCTCGACCACCCCGACCGGGCGACCACCCGGACGGTCCTCGACTACGTCGCCGACGCCGCCCTGCAGGGCTGGATCGGGCGGCAGCTTCCCCGGCTCTACCGGGAGGCGGGCTTCACCGACATCACGGTCGAGCCGCACCTGGTCTTCAACGACTACGCGTTCTTCCTGTTCACGATGCGCCGGCCGCTGGCCCAGCTCGTGAAGGACCGCGTCCTGCTGGCGCGTCAGGTCGTGGCATGGAAGGGACGGTTGGAGCAGATGCACGCGGAGGGTCACTACCTCGGCGGCACCACCGGCTACCTGGTCTCCGCCACCCGGACCTGACGCGCGTCCGCACCGCGGTCGGCCGCAACCGGCCCACCGTCATCGAACAGTTCCACCGCACCGAGGAAGTGTCATTCCGTGCCCACCCAGCAAGACGGCGATCCACCCGTGACGGCCCCCGCGACCGCGGCGGCCACCGAAGGAACGGAAGGCGCGGAAGACGCGGAAGGAACGGTGGGCGCGGAAGGCGCGGCGGCCACCGAGGCCGGGGGAGCCGTCGGCCCCGGATCGTGGATCGCCCGGCTCCGTGCGCGCGACGAGTGGACGTTCTTCGCCGTCCTGCCGCGAGCGCACCGGGGGCTGGCCGTCGCCTGGTGGACGCTGATCGTCCTGCGCGGTGCGCTCCCGGCGCTGTTCGCCGTCACGGTGGGCCTGCTGGTGGACGCCATCGACGACAACACCTCCCCGACCGGCCCGCTCTGCGCCGCCGGCGTCGTGTTCGTGCTCTTCCGGCTGCTGGTGCCCTTCCACTCCCTGGTCGGCACGGCGCTCGGCGAACGGCTCTCCTGCCTGCTGCACGACCTGCTGGTGGAGAGCACCACCGCCCCCGACGGCATCGCCCACCTGGAGTCACGGGAGCTGGCCGACAAGCTGGCCGGCGCCCGCGACTTCGACCAGGGGACCGTCGGACCGCCGATGGCCATCTCGGTCGGCCTGATCGCCGGTGGCCTGGTCGAGGCCGCCGTCGGCATCGGCCAGCTCGTCGTGCTCGCCGCGTACACCTGGTGGGCTCCGCTGCTGGTCGGCGGCGCCTGGACCGCGACGCACTGGCTGCTGCGCGAGAGCAGTTTCTGGGACCGCAACTCCGGCGAGGTGCTGGAGGCGCAGCGGCGCTCCGACTACACGTACAAGCTGGCCGTCGAGGCCGCCGCCGCGAAGGAGCTGCGGATCTTCGGCCTGGGCGGCTGGGTCGTCGACCAGTTCACCGCCAACCGCCGCCGCCTGGTCGAGCTTCGATGGGAGACGACGCGGCTGAAGCAGCGCCCGCTGCGCTGGACGATCCTGCTGCTGGTCGCCGCCAACGGTCTGGTGCTCTGGTCACTCGCCCGGGACGCCGTCTCCGGCGCGGTCGGGACCGGCGAGGTGGTCGTCTTCGCACAGGCCGTGGTGGGCGCGAGCGCGATCGCCTTCGGCGGTCTGAACTGGGCGCTGCCGCCCGCCGCCGGCTCGGTCGCCGCCGTGCTGGCCCTCGGGCCCGCGATGGCGGAGACCGGCGGGCTCGCCGGCGGGGACCGCGGCGCGAAGGCGGCACCCGGCACGGAGCCGGCCCCGCGCCCGACGGCGGAGCCCGGCCCGACGACGGAGCGCGGCGTGGAATCGGCGGTCGGTGCGGAAACGGCGGTCGGCGTGAAGGCGGCGGTCGGTGCGGAGGTCCGCTTCCGGGGCGTCGGCTTTCACTACCCGACCGACTCCCGGCCGGTACTCTCCGGGCTCGACCTCACTGTCGAGGCCGGCCGCTCGCTCGCGATCGTCGGCCTCAACGGCGCGGGCAAGACCACCCTGGTCAAGCTGCTCTGCGGCCTCTACGAGCCGACCCACGGCACCATCGAGGTGGACGGCACCGGGCTGCACCGGCTCGACCTCACCGCCTGGCGCCGCCGGGTCACCGCCGTCTTCCAGGACTTCAACCGCTACGAGCTGCCGCTGCGCGCCAACGTCGCGCCGCTCGGCGCCCCCGACGAGGTGGTCGGGGTCGCGCTGGCCGACGCCGGAGCCGCCGACCTCGCCGGCCTCGACACGGTGCTCGCCGCCGGCTACGAGGGCGGCCGGGACCTCTCCGGCGGCCAGTGGCAGCGCGTCGCCGTGGCCCGCGCCCTGTGCGCCGTCCGCCAGGGCGCCGAGGTCGTCGTCCTCGACGAGCCCACCGCGCAGCTCGACGTCCGGGGCGAGGCCGAGATCTTCGACCGCATCCTGAAGGCCACCGAGGGCTGCACCACCGTCCTCATCTCCCACCGCTTCTCGACCGTCCGGCACGCCGACCGGATCTGCGTCCTGGAGGACGGCCGGGTGGCCGAGCTCGGCACCCACGACGAGCTGATGGCCGCCCGAGGGCGCTACCGGGAGATGTTCGACCTGCAGGCGTCCCGTTTCGACTCCGAGGAGGAATCCGATGGCATCGTCCTCTGACGGGCTGCCCTCGTCCGCCAGGTCGCTGGTGCGCTCGCTGAGCCTCGGCTACCGGGCGAGCCCGCTGCTGATCGTGGTGGCCTGCGCGACCGCGATCGCCGCGGCTGCGCCGGACGCGCTGTTCGCCGTCGGCCTCGCCGCGCTCATCCACGCGGTGATCGACCAGGACGGCGGCGGCATCACGGCCGCCGCGCTGTTCCTGGGAGCCCTCGCCACCGGCGGGTGGCTGCTGGGCATCGTCAGCGACCGGGCCAACCGCCGCTTCGCCGACCGCGCGGCGGTGTTCGTCGAGTCGCACGTCGCCCGGCTGCAGTCGACCGTCTCCACGCTGGAGCACCACGAGCGGGCCGAGCACGCCGACCGCATCTCGGTGCTGCGCAACCACGCCGGCGCGCTGAGCTACCTCTACCAGGAGCTGTTCGGGACGGTCGGCGCCGTCATCCGCCTGGTCATCACGCTGGCCCTGCTCATGTCGGTCGACCCCTGGTACGGGCTGCTCGGCGCGGCCGCCGTCCCCGGCGTGCTGGTCTCCGGCTGGCGGTCGGGCATCGACAAGAAGGTCGAGGAGGCCGGCGCCCAGCACGAGCGGCGGGCCCGCCACCTCTTCACCCTGGCGACGTCGGCCGCCGCGGGCAAGGAGATCCGGGTGGCCGGGGTGCAGCGCTGGCTGTACGAGGCCCGGCGGGACGCCTGGCACCGCCGCTACGAGCCGCTGGCCCGCACCCGCTGGGTCTCCACGCTCTGGCAGGCGGCGGCCCAGTCCGTCTTCGTCGGGTCCTTCGTGCTCGTCGTGGTGCTCGCCGCCCGGGACTCCGGCGCGGGTGCGGCCGACACGCTGCTGCTCCTCACCGCCGGTAGCCGGCTGGCCCAGTACGTCGGGCAGACCGTCAGCCACGTGCAGTTCTACCGGACCATCTGGCTCGACGTGTCACGCCGGCTCACCTGGCTGGAGGACCTCGCCGCCGCCGAGACGGTGGGCGCCGACCAGCGCGTGCCCGCCCGGCTGCGCGACGGCATCCGCCTGGAGAACGTCTCGTTCCGCTACCCCGGGGGCGAGCGGTCCGTCCTGGAGGACGTGACCCTGCACCTGCCGGCCGGCAAGGTGATCGCGGTGGTCGGCGAGAACGGCGCAGGCAAGACGACCCTGGTCAAGCTGCTCTGCCGGTTCTACGCCCCGACCTCGGGCACGATCGCGGTGGACGGCGCCGACCTCGGCCGGATCGCCCCCGCCGAGTGGCGCGCGCGGATCAGCGGCGCCTTCCAGGACTTCTTCAAGTTCGAGTACCCGGTGCAGCAGGCCGTCGGTGTCGGCGACCTCGCGCGGGTCGACGACCCCGCCGCCGTGCGGGGCGGCGTCGCCCGGGCCGGAGCCGAGGAACTGGTCGCGGGCCTGCCCGACGGCCTCACCACGCAGCTCGGCCCGTCCTGGGAGAACGGTGTCGACCTCTCGCACGGTCAGTGGCAGAAGGTCGCGCTCGCCCGGGGCTTCATGCGGGACGACCCGCTGTTGCTGGTCCTCGACGAGCCGACGTCCGCGCTCGACGCCGAGGTGGAGCACGCGCTGTTCGAGCGCTACGCCGAGGCCGCCCGCAGCGCCGCCGACGACGAGTCCGGCCGGATCACCGTCCTGGTCTCGCACCGCTTCTCCACCGTCCGGATGGCCGACCTCATCGTGGTCGTCGACGGCTCCCGCGTCGTCGAGTACGGCTCGCACGCGGAGCTGATGGCGCGCGGCGGCCAGTACAGCGAGCTGTACGAGATCCAGGCCTCCTCCTACCGCGAGGGCGCGCGCGCCGTCCCGGCGGAGGCGCGCTGATGGCCCCGCCCGCCCGCAGGCCGCGGCCGGTTCCCGACGGTGCGACCCTGCGTGCGGTCGTGGACCGGATCGTGCGGGTGCCCGACCGGTTCCGCTCGTTCACGTCCACCGCGGCCGACGCCGCCCGGCACTTCGGCATCGACGAGGGGCTGCTCACCGCGCTCACCGACGAGGGCCTGCCCTGCGGTGGGGCAGGTGGGGCAGGTGGGGCCGGGGGCGTCCGGTACGACCAGCTGGACCTGGCCAACGCCTCGCTCTCGCTGACGCTGCCCTCCGCCCGGTTCATGGCCATGCGGGGCTGGTCGGCGGCCCTGCGCACGGCGGCGGGCGCGCACGGAGCGGCCACCTACGCGGTGGACGTGCTGCCGGCCTGCCCGCCAGGCGCGGGCGAGCACGGCTGCCGTTCCCTGGCCTCGGCCGAACTGCGCGCGCAGCCGGGGTTCACCGGCCCGGCGGGCGGCCCGTTCACGCTCACCCGGCAGGTGCGGGCGCAGCCGGCGCAGGTCCACCCCGAGCTGGCCGAACTCACCGGCCTGGTCGCGGACGTGCACTTCCACTACCTCCCGGCCGGGCTCCGGAACGACGTGGGCTTCCTGCGGGACGCCCGGCTCGGCGACTGCGGTCTCGTGGCCACGCACCTCGCCGGGGAGGCGCCGCGGCTGGGGCTGACGGCGCGCCGCTCGTTCGGCCTCTTCCTGTCGGCGCCGTACTCGATCGCGCACTCCTGGCTGGACGTGCGGCTGGACGGCCGCTGGGTCTCCTTCGACCCGCACCTGTTGAAGCTGCTCACCGGGTGGGGCCTCCTCCCGGCCGCGGAGTGGCCGGCGCACCGTTCGATCGGCGAGGGCGCCTGGCGGCTGGCGGACCACGAGTTCGTGCTCGCGACCCACGACGGGGCGGAGACGCCGCTCTCCTTCCCCACCCGGGTCCTGGCCGGATCGATCTGACGGACCCGACGGGAAGGTCGGGCCCGAGGCTGGGCCCGAGGACGGGCCCGGCCGGTACCCGGCCGATCGGGCCGACCACCCGGACTCCCGCCCCCGACCGGGGCTCCCCGAACATGCCCCGGCTCCGGCCGTTTCGAGACGAGAGGACCGCCATGTCGCCCGATTCAGGGACCACCGGCCTGCCGGAAGCAGGCGGCCGGGTGCCGTCGTTCGAGGCCGTGCACTCCTATGTCCGCGAGGTGGTGGCGGAGGCCGCCGAGGTCGGGGCCGCCGACCTGCACGGCCCGGACGCCCTGCGGGACCTCCGCCTCGACTCGCTGACCCGGATGAACATCACCGTCCGGTTCGACCAGGACCTCGGCGACATCCCGCCGACCCTGACGTTCGAGTACCCGACGGTGGCGGACATCGCGGAGCACCTGCGCCGGACCCGTGGACCCGAGCTGTGCGCCCTGCTGGGCCAGGAGCACACCGAGTCCTCCGACTCCGAGCCCTCCGACACCGAGTCCTCCGCCGCCGGGGAGCGCGCCGCCGGGCCGGTCGCGGTCCGGGCCCCGGCGCCGGCCCCGGTGGCGCCCGTCGTCGCCGCCGACTCCGACATCGCGGTGATCGCGGTGACCGGGCGCTACCCCGGCGCCCCGGACGTCGAGACCCTCTGGCGCAACCTGCGGGACGGCGTGCGCAGCATCACCGAAGTCCCCGCGGACCGCTGGGACTGGCGGACCCACTTCGACCCGCGCCGGGGCCGGCCCGACCGCTCGTACGGCCGCTGGGGCGGATTCATCGACGGCGTGGCCGAGTTCGACGCCGATCTCTTCCACGTGCTGCCCCTGGACGCGGTCCACACCGACCCGCAGGAGCGGCTCTTCCTCCAGACCTGCTGGCACCTGTTCGAGCAGGCCGGGATGCTCGGCCCCACCACGCACGAGCCGTCCACCGGGGTGTTCGTCGGGACGATGAACCACACCTACGGGAAGATCGGTGCCACCGGCTGGCCGTCGGGGCGGCTCACCGGGGCCAACTCGGCGCCGTGGTCCGTCGCCAACCGGGTCTCCTACTTCTTCGACCTCAACGGTCCGAGTTTCGCGGTCGATTCGGCCTGCTCGTCCTCGCTCACCGCGATCCACCTGGCCTGCGAGAGCCTGCGCCGGGGCGAGTGCCGTACCGCCGTCGCGGGCGGCGTCAACCTCCTCCTGCACCCCGCGCACCTCGTCGGGCTCTCCGGTTCGGGCATGCTCTCCTCCGACGAGGCGTGCAAGGTCTTCGACGAGGCCGCGGACGGCTTCGTGCCCGGCGAGGGCGTCGGCGCCGTCCTGCTGAAGCCGCTGGCGGCGGCGGTCGCCGACGGCGACCACGTCTGGGGCGTCATCAAGGGCAGCGCACTCAACACCGCCGGCCGGACGTCCGGCTACACCGTGCCCGATCCCGCCCGGCAGTCCGACCTCGTCGGCCTGGCGGCGGCCCGGGCCGGAGTGGAGCCGCACACCCTGTCGTACGTCGAGGCGCACGGCACCGGCACCGCCCTCGGCGACCCGCTGGAGATCGCCGGACTCGCCCGCGCCCTGGCGCCCGGGCGCGACGCCGGTGAGCCGTGCGCGGTCGGCTCGGTCAAGGCGAACATCGGACACCTGGAGGGCGCGGCCGGGGTCGCGGGCCTCACCAAGGTGCTGCTGCAGCTCAAGTACGGCCGGATCGCGCCGTGCGTCTCGCTGGACCGGGTCAACCCCAGGATCGACGCGCCGGTGATCCGCTTCCCCCGGGCGGAGGAGGAGTGGCGCACCCCGCCGGGCGTTCCGCGCCGCGCGGGGGTGAGCGGCTTCGGTGCGGGCGGCGCCAACGCGCACCTGATCGTCGAGGAGTACCTGCCCGGACGCGCGCCCGGACGGGACGCGGCCGCTCGGGGCGCGGTGGACCGGTCCGCGGACGGGCGGTCCGCGGACGGCGGGCGGCCGGGGGAGGAGCACGTGGTGCTGCTCTCCGCCCGGACCGGGGAGCAGCTGGGCGCCCTCGCCGCCGCCCTCGCCCGTACCCTGGCCGACCCGGCGGACGGCACCGGCCGGTCGCCGGACCTGGCGCACCTCGCGAGCAGCAGCCAGCTCGGGCGCAGGGAACTGGGCGAGCGCCTCGCCGTCACCGCCCGGAGCGCCGCGGACCTGCGGGCGGCGCTGGAGGCGTTCGTCGCCGGTCGCCCCGCCGAGGGTCTGCGGACCGGGACCGCCCGCGCGGACGGCTCGCGCGGGGGTCTGCTGGACGACGAGGACGGGCGGGCCTACGTCGAGGCCCTGACGGTGAAGCGGCGACTGGACCGGCTCGCGGCGCTCTGGACGGAGGGCGTGCCGATCGACTGGAGCCGTCTCTGGCCACTCCCGCGCCCGGCGCGGGTCGGGCTGCCGCCCTACCCGTTCGAGCGGAGGCGCTTCTGGGTGGACGCCGCACCGGCGGTCGGCGGTGGTCGGGACGTGCCGGGCGACAACACGGACGCCCAGGCCCCGGCGCAGGCCCAGGCCCCGGCGCAGGCCCAGGCCCCGGCCCCGGCCCGGGCCCCGGTGGAGGGCATCGGCGAGGCCGTCGACCGTGACCTCCGCCAGGAGTCCAGCGGCTTCCTCCTGGTCGAGCCGGACGCGGTCGACACCGACGCCGACCTGATGGACCTCGGCTTCGACTCCATCTCGCTGCTGCAACTCGCCGGCCAGGTGGGCGGGATCTACGGCATCGAGCTGGACCCGTTCGTGGTGTTCGCCCACCCGACCCTCGCGGCCCTGCGCGAGCACCTGCTCGGGGAGCACGCCGACGCCGTCGCGGCCCGTCACCGCGACCCCGTCGTGCCGCCGAGCGCACCGTCGATCCGACCGGCCGACGCGCCGGCCGACAGCAGAGTGGAGAACTGATGGACCAGCAGGCGGACGTCCGGCCGGAGTCCGGGACGGCGGTCGAGGAGGTGGTCGAGCGGATCCTCCGCGTTCCGGACGGCTACCGGGGTTTCACCACCCCGCAGGCCGCGCTCCAGAAGGTCTACGGCGTCCCTGGGGAGCTGTTGGAGCTCCTCCTCGACGCGGGCCTGCCGCACCGCGGCAGCGGTGACGAGAGACGGTTCGACGTGTTCGACCTGGAGAACGTCACCGTCGAGCTGGAGCTCAACAGCCCCAGCTGGATGCTGATGAGGACCCTCGGCCGGGCCTTCGACGGCGGACTCGGCCGCAGCCGCAACGAGTACCGCTTCCGCACCACCGGCCGCTGTCCCGAACCGGGCCACTCCGGCGCGTGCGACTTCGCGCCGGGCAGCATGCTCGACGCCGCCACCGGCTCGGGCGAGGTGACCTGGGACGGTCCCGCCTCCTTCGTCCGGCAGATCACGCTGCCGGACGAGGAGTACTGGTTCGACGACTCCGTGCTCCCGCTGTTCGCGTCGGTCGACCGGCTGTTCTTCCACCTGCTCCCGCACGCCCTGTCGACCGACGTCGGCTTCGCCCGGGAGACCGGCCTGGCCGACTGCCGCCTCGCCGGCCACGTCCTGCTGGACGAGGCGGGCGGCACCGGCGTGCGGGTCCGCGGGGCCAGCGGCCTGATCATGTCCGCGCCCTTCCCCCTCCAGCACATGTGGGTCGAGGTCGAGGTGGACGGGCGCTGGACGGCCGCCGACCCGTTCTTCCTGCGCACGCTCGCCCGGTGGCGCATCGTCGACTCCCGGGCGTGGCCGGCGCACCGCTCCCCGCGCCGGATCTACTGGGCGGTCGAGGGCGCACCGGCCCCGCAGGACATCGCGATGATCACCCACCGGGGCGAGCGCGCGTCGAGTTCCAGCCGGATGGTCGACTGGCAGGACTGAGCGGCACCGGTCCGGGCGGACGGACGGACCGACGGGCGGACGTGCGACGGCGGCGGCGGGCAACCGACGGCGCGTCAGAGCGGAACTCGCCGCATGCCGACCGCCTTGTCCCGGTCGGCGGCGGCCAGCG
>NZ_JBEXNT010000199.1:0-12233 GCF_040611255.1 Kitasatospora sp. NPDC002965
GGCGGGTCTGCGGCGGGGTCGGTCCGGGGGGCGGCCGGCGGGCCGAGCACGGCACCGGCCCCGGTCCGGGCCGCGCGGGTCGGCCAGGGCACGAGCCGGTGCACCCGGCGCTCCCGGGGCCCCGGGATGGTCCGGGTGCCGGCGGTGCGCGGAGGCATCTCTCGGTCGTCGGCGGCCCGCACGGTGGTGTGGTGCCCGCCGGACGGGCTGCTCACCCGGCACAGGGTAGGCCACACCGCCGGGCCGCCGGGAGGAGTCGGGACGAATCCCCCCGCCCGCGCGCATCCGCCGGCCGCCGTCGCGGAGGCCGGACGACCGCCGGGTCGAACACCCGGCGGGGGATCAGCGGCGGCGGAACAGCAGGTCGTGCACGACGTGGCCCTTGGCGATGCCCGCCCGTTCGAACTTGGTGACCGGGCGCCAGTCGGGCCGCGGCGCGTACCCCGGGACGGAGCCGTCCGGGTGGTCCGCGGGCTCCAGCCAGCCGGTGCCGTCACCCTCGGGGTGCAGGTTCTCCAGCTCCGGCGAGGCGGAGAGCACGTCGAGCATCTGCTCGGCGTACGGCTCCCAGTCGGTGGCGCAGTGCACCAGCGCGCCGGGCGCCAGCCGGGGCAGCACCAGGTCCAGGAAGGACGGCTGGATCAGCCGGCGCTTGTGGTGCTTGGGCTTGGGCCACGGGTCGGCGAAGTAGACCCGCAGGCCCGCCAGCGAGGCGTCGGAGAGCATGTCGCGCAGCAGGATCACGGCGTCGCCGGCGGCGGCCCGGACGTTCCGGCTGCCGTCGCGCTCCAGCATCCCGAGCAGGTTGCCGTGGCCGGGGGTGTGCACGTCGGCGGCCAGGATGCCCGTCGCCGGGTCGGCGGCGGCCATCGCGGCGGTCGTCTCGCCCATGCCGAAGCCGATCTCCAGCGTGACCGGCAGGCCGTCGAACAGCGCGGCCAGGTCGAGCGGGGTGCCGTCGATCGCTATGCCGTACCGCTCCCAGCCCCGGTCCAGCGCGCCCGCCTGGGCGTTGGTCATCCGGCCCCGGCGCGGCTGGAAGCTGCGGATGCGCCGCTCGCTGTGCTGGGCCTCGGTGGCCTTGTGCGGGTACATCGGCGCCGGGTACGCGGCGGGCGCGGCGGAGAGCCGGGCGGAGGGCGATGGCTGGGGGATCGGGGCGGTGGCAGTCACAATCAACCGAGTCTACGGGGCCGCCCGGCACGGCCCGCAGGCCCTGTGACGGTCCCCACGTCCGGCCGGGCGGGGGCGGGGGTCACCCGCCGGCGTCCAGCGCCGCCAGCGCCCGGCGGGCCACCTCACGGCCGATCGGGAGCGAGGCCGTGGCCGCGGGGGAGGGGGCGTTCAGCACGTGCACCAGACGGCGGGTGGAGCGCGGGTCGTCCGGGTCGAAGCCGGCGAACGCGAAGTCGTCCAGCAACGAGCCGTCCCGGGCCACCGCCTGGGCCCGGACGCCGGCGGCGGCCCGGACCAGGTCGGCCGCGGTGACGGCGGGCAGCAGCCGCTGCACGGCGGTGGTGAAGGCCCGCTTGGAGAGCGAGCGACGCAGCTCGCCCACCTCGTAGCGCCAGTGCCGGCGGGCGATCTGCCAGGTGCCGGGGAAGGCGAGCGTGTCGGCGAGGTCGCGCGGGCGGACGGTGCGCCAGTCGTAGCCCTCGCGGGCCAGGGCCGGTACCGCGTTCGGGCCGACGTGCACGTCGCCGTGGATCCCCCGGGTGAGGTGGACGCCGAGGAACGGGAAGGCCGGGTCGGGCACCGGGTAGACCAGGCCCCGGACCAACTCCCGGCGCTCCTTGGTGAGTTCGTAGTACTCGCCGCGGAACGGCACGATCCGCACCCCGGGGTCGTCGCCGGCCAGCCGGGCGATCCGGTCGCTGTGCAGTCCGGCGCAGTTCACCAGCACCTGGCAGCGCAGTTCGCCGGTGGAGGTCTGGACGGTCACGCCGTCCGGCCGGCGGGCGACCGCCCGGAGCTCGGCGCCCGTCCGGATCTCCGCGCCGGCCTCGCGGGCCAGCCGGGCGTAGGCGGCGGCCACGCCGGGGTAGTCGCAGATGCCGGTGGTGCCGATGTGCAGCCCGGCGACGCCGGTGACGTACGGCTCGTGCTCGGCGATGCCCCGGCGGTCCAGCTCGGTCACCGGGATGCCGTTGGCCCGGCCGCGTTCGGCCAGCGCGCGCAGCCGGTCCAGTTCGGCCGGCCCGGTGGCGACGATCAGCTTGCCGGTGACCTCGTACGGCACGCCCTGGGCGCGGCAGAACTCCACCATCTCGGCGGCGCCGGCCACCGCGTACCGGGCCTTGAGCGAGCCCGGCCGGTAGTAGACGCCGCTGTGGATGACCCCGCTGTTGCGCCCGGTCTGGTGCGCGGCTAACCCGGGCTCCTTCTCCAGCACGGTGAGCCTGAGCCCGGGCCGGGCCCCGGCCAGCGCGTACGCCGTGGAGAGCCCGACGATCCCGCCCCCCACCACCAGTACGTCGACGTCGTACGCCACCGCCCGCTCCTCGCCTCGCTCGCCCCGACCGGCCCCCGCCTGCCCGCGATGCTGCCACGGCGGCGGGGACCGGTCGAGTGGGCGTCAACGGCGCTCGCGCTCCCCCCACGGCCAGTCCGCGTCGCGCCCGGACTCCAGCAGCGGGACGAGCCGGAAGGCCGCGTCGGTCAGCCCGCCGAAGGTGTGCCGGCCGGGCCCGGCCGGCGCGTGGGCGAGGGCGTAGCCGGCCAGGTTCCAGGTGTAGACGGGCACCCGGGCCGGGACGGCCGCCAGCGGGTCGTGGCCGTGGAGGCCCGGCCCGGTCTGCTCGTCGGTGACGATCACCACCCGGTCGTGGTCCCGGTAGTGGGCGCGGACGGCCGCGGCGGTGGCGGTGCCGCCCAGGCTGCCGAAGCGGTCCAGCACGCGCAGCACCGCCTCGCCCCTGCCGACCTCGACGACCCGGCTGGTCGAGCCGAACTCGACCAGGTCGGCGTCGGCGGCCCGGACCTTCAGCGCCGTGCCGAAGATCGCCGCCGAGTCGGCCCGGTTGAGCCCGCTCCGCTCGCTCGGCCGGTCGAACATCGACCCGGACCGGTCGACCAGGATCAGCGTCCGGCCGGGCAGCGCCGGCACGTTGGCGAGCGAGTGGGAGAGCGCGGTCTCCAGCGCGTGCCCCCAGCGCAGCGACGGCGCGTGCCGGTACGCGGCCAGGTAGCGGAACGGGAACTGGCGGGAGCGGCGCACCTCCTCCCGGTCGCCGATCCTCCGTGCGACCTCGGCCGCGACCGCGTCCGAGACCCCGGCCCGGTCGAAGTTGCGCAGGTTGCGCACCAGCGCCATCGGGCCCATGGACGGGATGACGGCCTCCCAGACGGCCGCGTCCAACGGCCCCTGCAGCCAGCCGGCCAGCGCCTCCCAGGTCATCCCGGCCGCAGCCAGCCGCTCCGCTCCGCCCTCGCCGGTCACCACCGCGCGCCGCCGGTCGACGGGGATCGCCAGCAGGTCGCGGTGGGCCGTGAGCAGCGGGTCGCCGGTGGGCGGGGCGGTCTCGTCGGGCCGGTGCCGGCGGTCCAGCGCGTAGCCGAACAGCGCGCCCTGCCACGGCTTCTCCGGGTGGGGCGCCGGGTGGGTCAGCTCCAGCACGTCGGCGAAGCGGTAGCCCTTCGACGCGGTGTCGTACTTCAGCAGCGCGCGGCCGTCGTAGAGCCGGCGGACGGCGTCCGCGACGCCGCGCTTGACCGGCTTCGGCAGCGCGCGCCCGTAGCGGGACGTCCAGTAGGCGAGCAGTTCTCCGGGCTCGTCGGCACGCCGCAGGACGGCGTCGACCGCCCGGCGGGAGTACCCGGGCTCGCCGGCGTCCAGCCGGGCCCGGGTGAACTCGGCCGCGCCGACCAGCGCGGCCGTCCGCAGCTGACCCTCGTGCCGGAGCCAGCGGAGCAGGCCGAGGGTCCATTCCGGGTCGCTCACGGCGAGTTCGCGGACCAGCGCGGTGTAGCGGTCGTCGCGCCGGCCGCCGCGCTCGTGGAACGTGTCCTGCCCGACCATGTTCGCGACGGCCAGCAGGAAGAGTTCGGACTTCGCGTCGCGGAGGTGCCCGGTGCCGCCGTTGTGATTGACCGCACGCTGCCCGGTGGTGGTCACGGGCGAGCTCGCGCTCGGCCTGGTCCGGCGGACGTTGAAACGCGACATGGTGGAACCCCCCTGCTGGCTGGTGGAAGTCGTGCGGGAGGCATGGCGGAGGAAGGGGTGCCCGAGATCGTGCCGGCCCGGCGGCCGACGACGGCGGAGGTAAGAGGCTTGTGCTCTACCGGATTGAGCTAGCGGCCGCGCTCGCGCACGGACCGCCCGGGATTCGAACCCGGAACCGCAAGATCCGAAGTAACCCCAGCCTGCGCACCGGGCACCCCGGCGCCGTGCCTCCCGAGATCACAGTGGCGGCGGTGTCGCGGGCTCGAACCGCAGCGCCTTTCGGCGCCTTACCAAGAAGTAACCGCTGCCGTCGCACCGGGAGGTGCGGAAAACCTTTTCACGAATGGGTGTCCAGAGATCGAGGACGGCTGAGGTGACGAAGCTGCTCTACCTGACTGAGCTACACCGGCCGGAAATGCCGGCGGCAGGATTCGAACCCGCGACCCGCCCATACGAAGTGGAAGTAACCTCTGCCTGCGCACCTGGACGAGAAGGACGATATCCGGGGGCCTTCCGGCCGTGCATCCGAATTAACGCCGGCAGTTCCGGCGTCCGGTCGTCCGGTCGTCCGGCAGTTCGGTTGCCCGGAGGCCCGGCAGTTCGGCCGCCCGGCCGCCCGGTGGGTCCGGGCTGCCGGGTCGACGGACCGCGTCCGACCGTGTCCGCAGGCGCCGCCTACGCGGGGGCGACGATCACCGAGCGGGCCCGTTCGGCGAGCTCCCGCACCCGGCGCTCGCTCTGGAACGGCTCCAGCCGGCGCAGCATCTCCACCACGTACTCGCGGCTGCGCTGCGAGGAGATCCGCCCGGCCACCTCGACGGCGCGCTCGCCGGCCGCGACCGCCGCGTCCAGGTTTCCCGCCTCGGCCTCGGCCATCGCGGAGACCACCAGGCGCAGGCCGTGCGAGCGGACGAAGCCCTCGGTCGGGCGGGCCAGCGCCTCCCGGGTGAACTGGCGGACCTTGGACGGCACCCCGAGGTCCCGGAAGCACTCGGCGGCGTCGGCGGCGAGCCGGTCGTAGGCGTAGAAGTCGATCCACGCCGGATCGGGATCCCCGGCGCGGGCCCGTTCGAGCGCGCTCTCGGCGGCCCCGAGCGCCGTCGCGCACGCCGCCGCGTTGCGCGCCCTGGCCTGGGCCCGGGCCTCGACCAGGTGGAAGAAGCTCATCGTGCGGGTGGTGGCCAGGCCCCGGTTGCGCTCCAGTGCGGCCTGGGCGAGGTCCACGGCCTCCTCGGCGAAGCCCCGGTAACAGGCCTGCAGGCTCATCGAGGCCAGCACGTAGCCGCCCAGCGGCACGTCGGCGGCGGCCCGGGCCAGGCGCAGGGCCTGGATGTAGTAGCGCTGGGCGGCTTCGTGCTGGCCGGTGTCGAAGGCCATCCATCCGGCAAGCCTGGTGAGTTCGGCCGTCGCGCCGAACAGCGCACGGCCCACCGCGTCGCTGTACGAGGCCAGCAGCAGCGGCGCGGCCTCGACCCGCAGACACTCCGGGACCATCGACGAACGCCAGTCCCCGCCCCCGTACTTGGAGTCCCAGCGGCGGGCCTCCTGGGCCGCCTCGCGGAGCTTGGCGGCGTCCGAGTGGCCGACCCGGTACGAGCCCGCCTCGACGGGGGAGCGCAGGGGGAGCTCACGGGCCACCGAGCCGTCGGCCGGGGTGATCAGCCAGCGGGAGACGGGGGTCGCGTACGCCGCGACGGAGAAGGTGCCGGCCAGGCTGTCGCTCCAGCGGCCGCCGCCGGGGCCGCGGCGCAGGTCGAGGTCGACCCGCCAGAGGTCGGTGGCGGAACGGACCGCCTCGGACACCTCGCGCGGGAAGGCCAGGCCGAGTTCGGGCGCCGGATCGGTGTCACCGAGGCCGATCTCCTCCAGCGGGACCGGCCGCCCGAGCTTGCCGCCGATCGCGGTGGCGATCAGGTGCGGGACGGGGCCCTGCGGCACCATGCCCTTGCTGACCCAGCGGGCCACCGAGGTCTTGTCGTACCGGAGCGTCAACCCGCGTTGCGCGCCAAGGTCGTTGACCCGGCGAGCCAGCCCGGCGTTGCTGATCTGGGCGAGAGTCAGGAGCGTGCCGAGCCGTTCGTTCGGTCCTCGTGGGCTGACGGTCATGGTGGCGGGGGCACCTCCTGCGGCCTTGTGCGCGGGGCCCGGGCGGCACCGGGCCGTAGCTGCTGTACCTAGAGTAGTCGGACGCGTTCCGAGGGTTAAGAGGCCGCATTCCGGATGGCGGGATCGCGCACCCGGCCGCGTCCGGCGGGCGGGCCGGCGAGTTGGTCCGGACCACCCGGATCCGGCCGTGCCGCGGTGTTCCGACCGCGCGCCGGAGTGCCGTGCTCCGGTCCCGTGTCGATGTGCGCCCGGCCGTGCCCCCTGGCCCGACCGGCTGGTCGGCGATTCGCTGGTGGTCGTGGGTCGGCCCGCCGTCGAGGACCCGGCGGGCCGGGGGAAGCCGCCGTCTACATCCCCGCGGGCGGCGGCGAAGTCCGGGAGGGCATGCGGATGCCCTCCCGGACTGAGCGACGCCTTTCGGCCATTTCGCGATGGCCATGACAAGGCGACGTGAGGGGCGGTCCGGGCCGAGGAGGGGGAGGCCCGGGTCGCCCCACCGGAACGGGTCGCCCAGGCGTTCGACCGCCGGTTCCGACTACCCGCGGTACTCACGCCCCGGATCGCGCCGCACCCCGGATCCCGCGGAGTCGCCCAGAGTTCCCCGGGGCGCCGCGGCTGCCCGGCCCCGGTCCTTCTCCGTTCGCCGCGCTCCCGGTTTCTCCCCGCACCGGAAACGACAACTCCGGTCACCGGACGGCCGAGCGGTGGCACCATGTCTTCTGACGGCGCGCCGGCCCGGGGTGGGCGCCCGCCGCGGCGCACCACGGGATGGAGGGGGACGCCCGGCGGTGGACGCGCCGCGCGGTGCAGGTCCTCGTCCGGTGGAGGCACGATGCGGTGGCTGACGGGCTGGTGCACGGCCGCACCCCGACCGGGCGCCCCGGCGCACGAGCCCCCCGGCGCAGTGAGCCCGATCGCCGCGCGCCTCCTGTGGAGCGGCCCCGACCCGCTCTGGGCGGTCGGCGACTGGCGACCCGAGGAGATCCGCCTGGTCACCCTCCGGCCGGGAGCCCCCGCCACCGTCACCTCCGGCCACGCCGGTCCCGACCGCGTCGAGGACACCCCCGCCACCAGCCGCCTCGCCGTCCTCGGCCACTGCGGCGCCTCCGACGCCGAACTCGCCGCAGGTCTGGCCGCCGCCCGCGGCGGCGCCGTCCGCCACCTCACCGTCTGGCCCGGCAGCTACACCGCCGTCCTGCGCACCGGAGTCCGCTCCACCGTGCTGCTGACCGACCTGGCCGGCGCCCAGCCCGTCTTCCACACCCCCTGGGCCGGCGGCACCGCCTACGCCACCGCCGCCCTCCCGCTCGCCGACCTGGTGGGCGCGCCCCTCGACACCGGCCACCTGGCGGCCCGGCTCGCCTGCCCGGAGTCGCCGGAGGCGCTCGGCACCGGCACCCCGTACCTCGGCGTGCAGCGCGTCCCGCCCGGGCACGCGCTGGCCGTGCGCGGGGGGCGCCCGTACCTCACCTCGTACGACGAACCGGGTGCCGACGGCGCACGGCCGCCCGGCGAGGCGGCGGCCGTCCGCGAACTCACCCGGGCACTGCTGGAGTCGGTCCGCTCCCGGGTCCGGACCAGCCCGGCCGGGACCGCGCCGCCGGCCGTCGGGTCCGGGCGTTCCCGGCTCGGCGTGGACCTCTCGTACGGGACGGCGTCCGCCACCGTCGCGCTGCTCGCCGCCGCGGTCCCGCTCGCCTCGGGCCCGGCCGCCGGGGCCGACCCGGTCGGCAGCGCGGTAGGGGACGCGGTGGGGGACCTCGCCGACTCCGGTGAGCGGGCGGCAGCGACGGGCAGGGCCGGCGGCCGTGCCGCGCCCGGTGCGGTAGTCGGGCTTGCCGGCCGGACCGGGGCGGTCAAGGGCTCCTGGGCCCGCCCGGCCGC
This sequence comes from Kitasatospora sp. NPDC002965, assembly GCF_040611255.1. NCBI lineage: Bacteria > Bacillati > Actinomycetota > Actinomycetes > Kitasatosporales > Streptomycetaceae > Kitasatospora > Kitasatospora sp. NPDC002965. The sequence continues at coordinate 8,153 of NZ_JBEXNT010000199.1, forward strand.
ACGGCCGCTGCCCGCCACCGAACAACTCGCCGCCGTCACCTTCGGCGAGACCGCCTTCGACGGGCGCGGTTCCGGCGGGGACGGTTCCGGGGAGGACGACGGCCCGGCCGCCCTGACCCTCGCCCCCGACGTCCCCCGGCTGCGCCACACCGTGCTCGCCCCCGGCCCGGGCACCCTCCCGTACGCCCACCTGCGCTCCGACCCGGCCGCGGGCCGGCTCACCGACGAGCCCGGCCCCGAACTGGTCGCCGCCGCCGGCGCCGAGGCCCGCTTCGACGTCGGCGGCACGGACCACCTCACCGGCTACGGCGCCCGGCAGGTCCTGGACGGGCACCCGGCCCGGCTGGCCGACCTGGTCCGGGCCGGCCGCTCGCGGGAGCTCCTGTCGCCGGTGGTGGCCCTGGCGGGTGCCGACCGGGCCGCCGCGGGCGTGCTCGTCGGCGCGCTGCGCACCCCGCTCGCCGTGGTCCGGGCCGCCCACCGGCTCTCCCGGATCAGGTTCGCCGACGCGCTCGACGACGTCGCGGTGAAGCTGACCCTCCGGCACGTCGCGGACGGCGGCGGCACGGCGGGTGCCCGCTCGGTCGGTGACCTCGCCTGGGTGGTGCCCGGCCCGGCGGCCCGCTGGCTCTCGGACGAGGCCCTCTCGGCCGTCGCCCTCAGGCTCCGCCTGGCGGCGCGCGAACCGGCGCCCGGGGAGCACCCGGGCGCGCACCGGGCCCGCCACGCCCTCCATCGGCACGCGCGCGGGTTCCGCACGCTCGTCCACGCCACGGAGCAACCCGGTCAACGGCTGCACGCGCCCTTCCTGGACAACCAGGTGGTGCGCGCCGCCCGTCTCCTCCCCGCCGACGTCCGGCTCCAGCCCGGCGCGCGGCCCGCCCTGCTGCAGGCCGTCCTCGCCGGCGCCGGCCGCACCGACCTCCCGCCCGGCTGGGGACGGGGCCCCCGGCCCGACCGCACCACCGCCACCCGGGCGGGCCTGCGGCTCGCCGCCGACGGACTCGCCGAACTCTTCGACGCACCCCTGCTCGCCGAGGCCGGCCTGATCGACCTCCGTGCCGTCCGCGCCGACCTCGCCCGCGCCGCCGACCCGGCGACGCCCCTCGCGCCCGCCGCCCTGGCCGGCCTCGCCGACCTGGTGGCCACCGAACTCTGGCTCCGCCGCGTCCGCGCGCGCCGGCACGGCGCCTGCTGGACCGGCCTCCCCCTGCCCGAACACACCGCCCTCACGCCGCCCCGCTTCGGCTGACCCGCCGCGGTACGGCTGACCCGCCCCGGGGGCCGGCGCGCCCGCGCAGGGGGCCGTCCGGAGCAGGACGTCGGCCGGTCCGACTTCCTGTGCGCACCGGGACGCCCGCCCGCGCCCTGCGTGAACCTGGCCTGATCCTGCCGCCCCGGTCCGCCCCGCCCCGCCCAGCCCAGCCCCCGTCCGCCCCAGCCCGCCCGTCCACGATGCGCTGCGCCCCGCAGCGCGCGCCCGCCCCGCACCCCTCCCGCCGCGAGCCGCACCGACGTCCGCCCGGCGCGGCTCGCCCGTGCGGCTGGGCCGTGCGGGCGATCATGGCGGGGCGTTCCGTCCCCTTCCCCCGCGGAGGCCGTGGTGACCAGTGCCAGTCCGGACCCGTCCGTCCCCGTCGTGCTGTCGGTGCTCGGCCGTCCGCCGACGGGCCGTCCGCCGGGGGTGCTGGCGGCGTGCGACGGTTCGGACGGCTCGCTCTGGGCCCTGGACCGGGCGATGACGGAGGCCGAGGTGTTCGGCCTGCCGCTGTACGTGCTCGCGGTCGTCAACCCGGCGCCGGCCGGGTACCCCCCGGGGATGGCCGAACTCGTCCAGGAGAGCGTGGAGACCCTGGTCGAGTCGATGGCGGACGGCCTCCGCCGCTCGGTGGCCACCGTGCAGGAGGCCCGTTCCCGCCCGTACGAGGGGGAGTTCTCGCTCCACGTGGTGCTGGGGAACGTGATCGAGGTCCTGCTGGCGGCCTCGGCCCGCCAGCACACGGTGGTCGTCGGCACCCGGGGCAACGGCGGGTTCGCCCGGCTGCTGCTGGGCTCGGTCAGCGGCGCTCTGGTCCATCACGCCGCCTGCCCGGTCCTGGTGGTTCCGGCGCCACCCGAGCACTGAGTCGCGGGCCACCCGCCGGCCTGTCGGGAATGTCCCGAGATGGTTCACCGTTCACCTATCTCGGACCGCATCCCTTCCACCCCTGGAGCCCCCGTCATGAAGGTCGAGATCTACTCCGACATCGCCTGCCCCTGGTGCTACATCGGCAAGCGCCGTTTCGAGCAGGCGCTCGACGGCTTCGCGGGCAAGGAGAACGTCGAGGTGGTCTACCGGCCGTACCAGCTGGTGCCGGACGCGCCGGCCACGGCGAGCCCGCACCGGGAGTGGCTGGCGGAGCGCTACGGCCCGCAGTCCGTCGCGATGGACGCCCGGGTGGCCGAGCTCGGCCGGGCCGAGGGCATCACCTACGACTTCGACGCCGCGCTGCACGCCAACACCTTCCTCGGCCACCGGCTGCTGCACCTCGCCGAGACCGAGTACGGCGCGGCCGTCCAGGGCCGGCTGAAGGAGGCGCTGCTGAAGGCGCACTTCACCGACGGCGTGGACGTCGGCGACCGTGCCGCACTCACCGGTGTCGCCGTCGAGGCGGGCCTGGACCGCGACCGGGTGACCGCCTACCTGGCGGGCGACGAGGGTGTCGCCGAGGTCCGCGCGCAGCTGGCCGAGGCCCGCGAGCTGGGCATCACCGCCGTGCCGACCTTCGTCTTCGAGGGCAAGTGGGCGGTCCAGGGCGGCCAGGAGGCCGAGGCCTTCCGCCAGGTGCTGGAGCAGGTCGCCTCCGAGATCGGCGAGCGCCGGCCCGCGCCGGTGCCGGTCGTCCCGGCCGGCGAGTCCTGCGCGGACGGCTCCTGCGCCGTCTGATCACCCGACATGCGGCCGGTCCGCGTCCGCCCTCCGGATCGTCCGACGACCGGATCACCGCACAGACGGATCACCGCACGACCGGACCACCGTAGGGACGGATCGACACCCGTCGGAGCCCGCTTCAGGAACACCTGAAGCGGGCTTCGGCCCAGTCGGCCATGTTCAGCGCCGACCAGACGCCGTTCGCCGGCGTCACCACCAGCCGGATCGACTTCTGACCGGCCAGCGGCACGTGCACCGGCACCGCCGGATCGCCGGCCCGCAGGGCGGGCGAGCTCCACAGGGTGCGGCCGTCACCCCCCTGCACCGAGAAGACCACACCGCCGATCGAGACGGTCAGGTCGTCCATCCCGGCCACCGCGTCGAACGACGTGCAGCTCCGGTTGAGGTCGATCAGCGTGGTGGCGGGGGCGTGCACGGTGATGCCGTGCGCGTGCCGGGCGCCGTCGATGCTGACGGCGTCCCGCTGCCAGAACCAGTCGCTGCCCTTCTGCCGGATGCTCGGCTGCGGCGGCGGCACGCGGTTGTTGCCGGGCTTGACCACCGGAAGGTCGTCGGCCCAGAAGTCCGTCGGCTCGGGCAGCGGCGGCAGGGTCGGCGCGCTGGGCGTCACGGTCGGTGTGGGCTGCGGGGGCCGCGTCGGCGTCGGGATCACCGGCACCTCGGGCGTGGGCACCGGCGGCACGCTCGGTGTCGGGACCACGGGGACCGGAACCGGGGGCGGCGTCGGGGTGGGGGTGGGGGTCGGCGTGGGCTTCGGTGGGGGTGTGGGGGTCGGCGAGGCCGCCGGAGTGCCGGCGGGCGCCTTTCCCGGCGGCGCCTGCGGGGGCACGGCCTTCGGCGTCGGGACGGGCGGCGGGGGCGCGGACGGGCTCGGCGCCGGTTCGACCGGCGCCGGTCGGGGGCTGCTCGGCGCCGGCTCCGGCTCCGGCACGGGGGCCGGCGTAGCCGGCGGTGCGGGCGCGGCGGGCGCGGAGACCGGCGGAGCGGCGACCGGGGGCTTCGGCTCGGGCGAGCCGGTGAGCGCGTAGGCGGCGACGGCGGCTGCGGCCACCGCGACGGCGGCGGCGATCCCGGCCTTGGCCGCGGTGCCCAGACCCTCGCCGACCGCGCCGGCGCCGGCCCCGCCCCCGCCCGAGGCGCCTGCCCCGG
>NZ_JBEXNT010000200.1:0-12197 GCF_040611255.1 Kitasatospora sp. NPDC002965
GCGCGGCGGCCGCCGCCGGGAGCAGCGCGGACGCGTCCGCGGGCAGGTCCAGCAGACCGAACCGGCCGGGGTGTTCGGCCAGCGCCGAACGCACCAGGCCCCAGACGCCGCTGTGCGCGAGGTCGGGGACGTCCTCGTCCGGGCCGGTGGCCACCGCCCCGTCGGTCACCAGGACGAGGCGGGAGCCGGTGAACCGCTCGTCCGACAGCCACCCCTGCAGCAGGCCGAGCGCGCGGTGCGCCGACTCGCGGACGCTCGCCGCGCCGCCGACCCGCACCAGCACCACCGGCGGGGCGTCGGTGAGCCCCGGGAGGTCGTCCGGTGCGTCGAGCAGGGTCCACCGGGCGGTGTCGACGGGGGCGCCGGCCTCGACGGGGACCCACTCCAGGCCGAACAGCGACTCGTTCCCCCGGGGGGTGCCCGGCGCGCCGTCGGCCGGGGCCGGGCGCAGCACCAGCGCGTCCACCGTGGCGACCGGCCGCCCGGCCGGGTCGGCGGCGGCCAGCGCCAGGGTGTTCTCACCGGTCGGGGTCAGCCGCAACCGCAGCGCCGTGGCGCCCGAGGCGTGCAGGGTCACGCCGGTCCAGCTGAACGGCATCCGCCCCTCGGCCGCCGGGCCCAGCCCGGTGGCGTGCAGGGCCGCGTCCAGCAGCGCCGGGTGCAGTCCGTAGCGGCCCGCCTCGCCCTGCTGACCGGCGCTCAGCTCGGCCTGCGCGAACAGGTCCCCGCCGCGCTGCCAGGCCGCCGTCAGCCCCTGGAACGCCGGACCGTAGCCGAAACCGGCCGCGGCGAAGCGCGGGTACATCCCGGTCAGGTCGAGCGGGACGGCGCCGGCCGGCGGCCACTGGTCCAGCTCCTCGCCCTCGCGGACCGCCTCGGCCGCGGACGGCGCGCCCAGCAGTCCCTCGGCGTGCCGCACCCAGGCCGCCTCCGGGTCCGCCTCGGGGGACTGCGCGTGCAGGGTGACGGGCCGCTCGCCGCGACCGTCCGGCGGGCCGACCGTCAGCCGCAGCCGTACGCCGCCCCGCTCGGGCAGCACCAGCGGCGCGCCGAGGGTGAACTCCCGCACGACCGGGCAGCCGACCTGGTCGCCGGCCCGGACCGCGAGGTCCAGGAACGCCGTTCCGGGCAGCAGCACCGAGCCGCGTACGGCGTGGTCGGCCAGCCACGGGTGGGTGCGCAGCGAGAGCGAGCCGGTGAAGACCACGCTGTCCTGGTCGGCGAGCGTCACCATGGCGCCCAGCAGCGGGTGCCCGGCGGTTTCCAGGCCCGCCGCCGCCAGGTCGCCGGGCGCCGCCGAGACGTCGTCCAGCCAGTAGTCCTCGCGCTGGAAGGCGTAGGTCGGCAGCTCCACCGGCGCCGCCGGGCGACCGCCGAAGACGGCGTCCCAGTCGATCGGCACCCCGCGCAGCTGGAGCTCCCCCAGCGAGGCGAGCAACCGGGCCGGGCCGCCCTCGCCGCGGCGCAGCGTGCCCAGCACGCAGGCGTCCGCGCCGGCCGCCTCCGCGCTGTCCTGGATCGCGGGGGTGAGCACGGGGTGCGGGCCGCCCTCCAGGAAGACCTGGTAGCCGTCGGCCAGCAGGGCCCCGGTGGCGGCCTCGAACTCCACGGTGCGGCGCAGGTTGCGGTACCAGTACGCGGCGTCCAGCCCGGCGGTGTCCAGCGGGGCGCCGGTGACGGAGGAGTAGAACGGCACCCGGCCCGCCCGCGGCGTGATGCCCGCCAGCTCGCGCAGCAGCTCCTGCTCGACGGCGGCGACCTGCGGGCCGTGCGAGGCGTAGTCCACCGGGACGTCCCTCGCCCGCTCGCCCGCGGCGGTCAGCTCGGCCGTCAGCTCGGCGAGCGCCCGCGGCTCGCCGGACACCACGACGGCGGACGGCCCGTTCACCGCGGCCAGCGCCAGGCGCTCGCCCCACGGCTCGATCCGGGCCCGGACCTGCTCGGCGGGCAGCGCGACGGAGAGCATCCCGCCCTGCCCGGCGAGCGCCCGCAGTGCCCGGCTGCGCAGCGCGACCACCTTGGCGCCGTCCTCCAGGCTCAGCGCGCCGGCGACGACGGCGGCGGCTATCTCGCCCTGGCTGTGGCCGACCACCGCGGCCGGTTCGACGCCGTAGGACGCCCAGACGGCGGCCAGGGAGACCATCACGGCGAAGAGCAGCGGCTGCACCTCCTCCACCCGCTCGACCGGCTCGCCCGAGCGCAGCAGCTCCACCGGGGAGCGCTCCGACCACGGGGCGAGCGCCGCCGCGCAGTCGGCCATCCGCCGGGCGAAGACCGGTTCGCGGTCGAGGAGTTCGATCGCCATGCCGGCCCACTGCGTGCCCTGTCCGGGGAACACCATGGCCAGCGCGCCGCCGGTCCCCGCCCGGCCGCGCAGCAGTCCGGGCGCCTCCTCGTCGGCGGCCAGCGCCGCGAGCCGCTCCAGGAAGCCGTCCCGGTCCTCCGCGACCAGCACCGCGCGGTGGTCCAGGGCGGCGCGGGTGGTCGCCAGTGCGTGCCCGACCTCCGCCGGGCCCGCGTCGGGACGCTCCAGCAGGTGTGCGCGCAGCCGCTCGGCCTGGGCGCGCAGTGCGGGCGCGGTGTGGCCGGAGAGCACCCAGGGCAGCGGGCCGCGGGTGCGCGGCGCCGGGCCGTCGGCGTGCGGGCCGTCCGCGTGCGGGTCCGGGGCCGGGCCGTTTGCGTGCGGGTCCGCGTCCGGGGCGGGCGTTTCGAGCGGCGGCGCGGCCTCCAGGATCACGTGCGCGTTGGTGCCGCTCGCCCCGAAGGAGGAGACCCCCGCTCGGCGCGGCCGGCCGGTCCGGGGCCAGTCCCGTGCCTCGGCCAGCAGCTCGACCGCGCCGGCCTCCCAGTCGACCTGCTCGGTGCGCCGCTCGGCGTGCAGGGTCGGCGGGACGATGCCGTGCCGCATCGCCAGCACCGTCTTGATCACCCCGCCGACGCCCGCCGCGGCCTGGGTGTGGCTGATGTTGGACTTCAGCGAGCCCAGCAGCAGCGGCCGGTCCGCCGGGCGGTCCTGCCCGTAGGTGGCGAGCAGCGCCTGGGCCTCGATCGGGTCGCCCAGCGGTGTGCCGGTGCCGTGCGCCTCGACCGCGTCCACCTCGGCCGCCGTCAGGCCCGCGTCCGCCAGCGCCGCCCGGATCACCCGCTGCTGGGAGGGGCCGTTGGGCGCGGCGATGCCGTTGCTGGCACCGTCCTGGTTGACCGCCGAGCCGCGCACCACGGCCAGCACCGGATGGCCGAGCCGCCGGGCGTCGGAGAGCCGCTCCAACAGCACCAGCCCCACGCCCTCGCCGAAACCGGCACCGTCCGCCGCGTCCGCGAAGGGCTTGCACCGGCCGTCCGGGGCCAGGCCCCGCTGGCGGCTGAAGCCGACGTACAGGCCCGGCGTGGACATCACGGTCACCCCGCCCGCCAGCGCCAGGCCGATCTCACCGGCCCGCAGCGCCTGGCAGGCCAGGTGGATCGCCACCAGCGAGGACGAGCAGGCGGTGTCCAGGGTCACCGCCGGGCCCTCCAGACCCAGCGTGTACGCGATCCGGCCGGAGGCGATGCTCGGCACGCTGCCGGTGCCCAGGAAGCCCTCCAGCTCGGCCGGGACGCTGCGCAGCCGGGCCGCGTACTCGTTGTACATCACCCCCGCGTAGACGCCGGTGGCGCTGCCGCGCAGGGTGTGCGGGTCGATGCCGGCCCGCTCGACCGCCTCCCAGGAGGTCTCCAGGAGCAGGCGCTGCTGCGGGTCCATGGCCAGCGCCTCGCGCGGGCTGATCCCGAAGAAGCCGGGGTCGAACGCGGTCGCGTCGTGCAGGAAGCCCCCCTCGCGGGTGTAGAAGCTGCCGGGGGTGTCGGGGTCGGCGTCGAAGAGCCCCTCGATGTCCCAGCCGCGGTCGGTGGGGAAGCCGGAGACCGCGTCGCGCTCGGCGAGCAGCAGCTCCCACAGGTCCTCCGGCCCGCGCACCCCGCCGGGGTAGCGGCAGGCCATCGCGACGATCGCGATCGGCTCGCCGGCCCGGTCGGTCAGCCGCCGGTTCTCCTCGCGCAGCCGTTCGTTGGCGAGCAGGGAGGCGCGCAGGGCCTCGACCACCTCGTCGGTCTGCATGGTCTTCTGCTCCCTCTCGGACGTCGGCCGCGGGTCGGCCGGTGGTACGGGTGCCGGTGGTACGGGTGTCGGCGGGATCGCCGCCGGGGGGCTGTCAGGCACGGTCGCCGTCCATCGCGAGGCGGACGAGGTCCGCGACGTCCATGGCGCGGATCGCCTCCTGCTGTCCGGGATCCCCGTCGGCCGGGTCGGCGGCGTCCGGGTCGGCGTCCGGGTCGGGCTCGGCGGACGCCGGCTCGGCGAGCGCCAGCAGGCTGTCCAGCAGCCCGGCCGAGCGCAGCCGCTCCAGCGGGACGGCGGCCAGCAGCCGGCGGACGTCGGCCTCCCCGCCGTCCGGGGCACCGGCCCCGGACGGCGCCGGGACGGCGGGCAGCAGCCGCTCGGCCAGGTGGTCGGCCACCGCGGCCGGGCTCGGATAGTCGAACACCAGCGTGGCGGGCAGCCGCAGGCCGCTGGCCGCGTTCAGCCGGTTGCGCAGCTCCACCGCCATCAGCGAGTCGAAGCCGACCTCCTTGAACGCCCGGTCCGGGTCGACCGCCTGCGGGCCGTCGTGGCCCAGCACCTCGGCGACCCGGGCCCGGACCAGCTCGACGAGGGCGGTCAGGCGCTCGTCGGCGCCCATCACGGCCAGCCGGCGCCGGAGCGAACCGGCCTCGGCCGCGTCGTCCCCGGCGGCGATCCGCCGGGGCAGTGCGCGCACCAGCGCCCGGAACAGCGCGGGGACACCGGCCGCGCCGGTCTGCGCCCGCAGCTTCCCGAGGTCCAGCTTGACCGGCAGCAGCAGCGCCCGGGCCGAGCCGAGCGCGGTGTCGAACAGCGCCAGGCCCTCCTCGGCGGAGATCGCCGCCACCCCGCCCCGGTCGAGCCGGCGCAGGTCCGTCTCGTCCAGCCGGCCGGTCAGGGCGCTGCGGGGCTCCCACAGGCCCCAGGCGAGCGACTGCCCGGCCAGTCCGGCGGCCCGGCGCTGCTGCGCCAGGGCGTCCAGGAAGGCGTTGGCCGCCGCGTAGCTGCCCTGGCCGGCGCTGCCGACCGTGCCGGAGGCGGAGGAGAAGAGGACGAACGCGGACAGGTCCAGCCCGCGGGTGAGCTCGTGCAGGTGGAGCGCCGCGTCGACCTTCGGCCGCAGCACCGGGTCGATCCGCTCTGGGGTCAGCGACTCGACGACGCCGTCGTCCAGCACGCCGGCCGAGTGCACCACGGCGGTCAGCGGGTGCTCGGGCGAGACGCCCGCGAGCAGCTCGGCCACCGCGGCGCGCTCGCCGAGGTCGCAGGCCGCCACCGAGGCCCGCGCGCCGAGTCCGGCCAGTTCGGCCGCCAGCGCCACCGTCGCCGGGTCGTCCGTGCCCCGCCGGCTCGCCAGCAGCAGGTGCCGCACACCGTGCGCGGTCACCAGGTGCCGGGCGACCAGCGAACCGAGCACCCCGCCCGCGCCGGTCACCAGGACGGTGCCGCTCTCGGCGGGCGTGAAGGCCGCAGGTTCGGCCGCCGGTACGCGGGTCAGCCGGGCGGCCAGCACCGTGCCCCGGCGCAGGGCCAGTTGGGGCTCGTGACCGGCGGCGAGCGCGGGCAGCAGGGCGGGCAGCGCGGCCGGGTCGTCGGTGTCCACCAGCACGAACCGGTCCGGGTGCTCGGACTGCGCCGAGCGGACCAGTCCGCGCACCGCCGCCGCCGCGAGGTCGGCGACGCCCTCGGCCTCGTCGACCGCGACGGCCGCCCGGGTGGCCAGCACCAGGGTCGACTCGGCGCGGTCCTCGTCCGCCAGCCAGGTCTGGAGCAGCCGCAGGGTGTGGGCCAGCGCGGCGCGGACGCCCGCCGGGTCCTGTCCCGCCGGCGCGCAGTGCACCAGAACACCTGCGGGCGCCGCGGCGGCCGGCGGCAGCGCCGCGCCCAGCTCGACCGCCGCCCAGTCCGCGGCCGGCGCGGCGGCCGGCTCCAGGGCGACCTGCTGCCAGTCCAGTTGGAAGAGCGAGTCGCCGGCCGGTCGCGCGGCGCGCAGCGCGGCCAGCTCGACCGGGCGGATCACCAGCGACTCGACCGAGGCCACCGGGCGGCCGGTCGGGTCCGCCACCGTGATCGCCACCGAGCCGGTCGCGTCGTAGGAGAGCTTCACCCGCAGCACGGTGGCGCCTGCCGCGTACAGCCGCACGCCGGTCCAGGCGAACGGCAGCCGTGCCGTGCCCGGCTCCTCCTGCTGGTCGGCGCCGTCCTTCGGCACCAGCCACAGGCCGTGCAGCGCGGCGTCCAGCAGGGCCGGGTGCAGGCCGAACGCGGCCGCCTGGCCGTGCTGGTCCTGGGGCAGCCGCACCTCGGTCCAGACCTCGTCGCCGCGTCGCCAGGCGGCGGTCAGGCCCCGGAAGGCGGGGCCGTAGCCGTAGCCGAACGACTCGAAGCGCTCGTACAGGCCCTCCACCGGGACGGGCTCCGCGCCGGGCGGCGGCCACGCCTCCAGGTCCTCCTCCGGAGCGTTCGCCGGCGGTGGGGTGGTGAGGGTGCCGGTGGCGTGGAGGGTCCAGGTGGTGGTGTGTTCGGGGCGGGAGGAGATGGTGACGGTGCGGTGGTGGGTGGTGTCGGGGGTGGTGATGCGGATCTGGAGGTGGTGGGGGGTGGGGTCGGGGAGGGTGAGGGGGGTGTGGAGGGTGAGTTCTTCGAGGTGGGGGGTGTCGGTGTGGTGGGCTGCCTGGAGGGCGAGGTCGAGGAAGGCGGTGCCGGGGAGGAGGACGGTGTGGTTGACGGCGTGGTCGGCGAGCCAGGGGTGGGTGCGCAGGGAGATGCGGCCGCTGAGGAGGGTTTCGCCGGTGTCGGCGATGTCGACGGCGGCGCCGACGAGGGGGTGGCCGGTGGTCTCCAGGCCCGCCGCGCCGACATCCCCCGTACCGGACTGCCTCGGCTGCGCCCAGTAGGTGCGCCGCTGGAAGGCGTAGGTGGGTAGGTCGGTCCGCTCGCCCGCGTCGAGCAGGCCGCTCCAGTCGACGGTGAGGCCGGTGGTCCAGGCGTGGGCGAGGGAGGTGAGGAGGCGTCGTCGGTCGCCTTCGTCGCGGCGCAGGGTGGGGAGGGTGACGGCGGTGTCGAGGGTCTCCTCGACGGCGGGGACGAGGACGGGGTGCGGGCTGGTCTCGACGAAGTGGGTGTGGCCGGCCTCGTGGAGGGCCTCCAGGGCCTTGGTCAGCAGGACGGGTTGGCGCAGGTTGGTGTACCAGTAGGCGGTGTCGGGCGGGGTGGTGAGCCAGTCGCCGGTGACCGTGGAGAACATCGGGATGCGCGGGAGCCGGGCTTCGACTCCGGCGAGGTCGGCCAGGATGCGCCGCCGGAGCCGGTCGACGTGCGGGGAGTGCGAGGCGTAGTCGACCGGGATCGCCCGTGCCCGCACGCCGTCGCGTTCGCAGGCGGCGAGCAGTTCCGTCAGGGCGGTGCTCTCGCCCGCGACGACGGTGGTGGTGGGGGAGTTGTAGGCGGCGACGGAGATCCGGTCGGCCCAGGGCGTGAGAAGCTGCTCGGCCCGTTCGGCGGAGAGCCCGAGCGAGACCATGCCGCCCTCTCCGGCGATGGCGTCGAGGGCCTGGCTGCGCAGGGCGGAGACCCGGGCGCCGTCCTCCAGGCTCAGCGCACCGGCCACGACCGCGGCGGCGATCTCGCCTTGCGAGTGGCCGAGGACGGCGTCGGGGTGGACGCCGTGGTGCTGCCAGAGCGCGGCGAGCGAGACCATCACCGCCCACAGGGCGGGCTGGACGACATCGACCCGCTCCAGCGGCTCGGCGTCGCGCAGCAGCCGGGTGAGCGACCAGTCGACGTGCGGCGCGAGCGCCTGCTCGCACTGCGCGATCCGCTCGGCGAACGCGGGCTCGGTGTCCAGCAGCGCGGCGGCCATGCCGGCCCACTGCGAACCCTGGCCGGGGAAGACGAAGACCGTGCGCCCGTCCGAGGTGTCCCGGCCGCGCACCAGGTGCGCGGCCCCGCCCGCGAGGCCGGTCCGCAGCTGTGCGCCGTCGCCGACCAGCACCGCGCGGTGCTCGAAGGCGGTCCGTCCGGCCAGCGTCCGGGCGACGGCCGACGGGGCGGCGTCCCGGTCGGCCAGCCGTTCGGCCAGCCGGTCGAACTGGTCGTCCACGGCCTCCTCGGTGCGGCCGGAGAGCAGCCAGGCGACCGGCTCGTCCGGAGCGTCCCGCGTCACCGGCGCGGCGTCGGCGGCCGGTGCCTCCTCCAGGATCACGTGCGCGTTGGTGCCGCTCATGCCGAACGAGGACACCCCGGCCCGGGCCGGGCGGTCCGCCTGCGGCCACGGCACCGCCTCGGTGACGAGCGACAGTGCGCCGGCCGACCAGTCGACCTTGCCGGAGGGCCGGTCGACGTGCAGGGTCGCGGGCACCAGGCGGTGCTGGATCGCCAGCACCGCCTTCATCACCCCGGTGACCCCGGCGGCGGCCTGGGTGTGCCCGACGTTGGACTTCACCGAGCCCACCAGCAGGGGGAGTTCGGCCGGCCGCTGCTGCCCGTAGGTGGCCAGCAGGGCCTGGGCCTCGATCGGGTCGCCCAGCGTGGTGCCGGTGCCGTGCGCCTCGACCACGTCGACCTCGGCGGCCCGCAGGCCGGCGTCGGCCAGCGCCGCGCGGATGACCCGCTGCTGCGAGGGCCCGTTGGGGGCGGCCAGACCGTTGCTGGCGCCGTCCTGGTTGACCGCCGAGCCGCGCAGCACCGCCAGCACCGGGTGCCCGTTGCGCCGCGCGTCGGAGAGCCGCTCGACCAGCAGCACGCCGGCGCCCTCGGACATGCCCATCCCGTCCGCGGCGTCCGCGAAGGCCTTGCAGCGGCCGTCCGCGGCGAGCCCGCGCTGGCGGGAGAAGCTGAGGATCGCGCCCGGCGTGGACATCACCGCCACGCCGCCGACCAGTGCGAGCGAGCAGTCGCCGGCGCGCAGCGCCCGGGCGGCCAGGTGCAGCGCGACCAGTGAGGCCGAGCACGCGGTGTCGACGGTGATCGCCGGGCCTTCGAGGCCGAGCGTGTAGGCCACCCGGCCGGAGACCACACTGGCCGCGCTGCCGGTCAGCAGGTGGCCCTCGTTCTCCGCGGACTGGGCCACCGCGGCGGCGTAGTCCTGGTAGTTGACGCCGGTGAACACCCCGGTGCTGCTGCCGCGCAGCGCCACCGGGTCGATGCCGGCCCGTTCGAGCGCCTCCCAGGAGGTCTCCAGCAGCAGCCGCTGCTGCGGGTCCATGGCGAGCGCCTCGCGCGGCGAGATGCCGAAGAACTCGGCGTCGAAGTCGCCCGCGTCGTGCAGGAAGCCGCCGTGGCGGGTGGTGGAGGTGCCCGGCCGGTCGGGGTCGGGGTCGAACAGGGTGTCCAGCGGCCAGCCGCGGTTGACCGGGAACTCGGACACCACGTCACCGCCCTCCACCAGCAGCTGCCACAGCTGATCCGGCGTGCCGATCCCGCCCGGCAGCCGGCAGCCCATCGCGACGATCGCGATCGGCTCGTCGGGTTCGGCGGTCCGCACGCCCGGGTCGTCGGCCGCGTCGGAGCGCTCACCGAGGAGGGAGGAGCGGATCAGCTCGGCCAGCACCCCGGCCGACGGGTAGTCGAAGACCAGGGTGGCGGGCAGCCGCAGCCCGGTGGCCGCGTTGAGCCGGTTGCGCAGCTCGACGGCGGTCAGCGAGTCGAAGCCCAGCTCCTGGAAGGCCCGGCCGGCCGGCACGGCCTCCGCCGATCCGTGCCCCAGCACCTCGGCCGCGTGGCCGCGCACCAGGTTGAGGACGACCCGGGTCTGCTCGGCCTCCGGCAGTCCGGCCAGCCGCTCGCGCAGCACCGAGGCGGCCGGGGTGGCGGCCGGCGCCGCCGTCGTCCCGCCGAGCGCACGGACCTCCGGGACCCCGGTCAGCAGGCGGCTGGGCCGCACCGAGGTGAAGACCGCCGAGAACTGCGCCCAGTCCACCTCGGCCAGGGCGATGACCGTCTCGTCGTCGTCCAGCGCGTGCTGCAGCGCGGTGACCGCAGGCTCGGGGTCGATCAGCGGCAGGCCCTGGCGCTGTACCCGGTGGAAGTCGGCCTCGTCCAGGGTCTCCCGCTCGGCCCAGGGGTTGGCTGCCTTCCACACGCCCCAGTCGACGGTGGTGGCGGTCAGTCCGCGGGCGCGGCGGGCCTCGGCGAGCGCGTCCAGGTAGGCGTTGCCCGCCGAGTAGGCGGCGTGGTTGCTGCTGCCCCAGACGCCCGCGATCGAGGAGAACAGCACGAACGCGTCCAGCTCGCGGTCCAGCAGCTCGTCCAGGTGCTTGGCACCGGCGGCCTTCGCGGCGACCACCCGCTCGAAGGAGTCGACCGGGACGACGTCCAGCGGCGCCAGCTCGATGTAGGCGGCGGCGTGGAAGACGGCGGTGACCGGCTCGCCCCGCTCCTCCAGGTCGGACAGCAGGCGGGCGACCTCCTCGCGGTCGGCCACGTCGCACCGCGGCAGGCTCAGCCGGGTGCCGAGTTCGGCGAGTTCGGCCGTCAGCTCGGCCGCTCCGGGGACGTCCGCGCCGCGCCGGCCGGGCAGCACCAGGTGCTCGGCGCCGCCCCGGGCCAGCCACCGGGCGAGGTGCGGGCCGAGCGCGCCGGTGCCGCCGGTGACCAGGACGGTCCCGCGCGGTCGCCAGGCACGGCGCGGCACGGTGGGGCGCGGGGCGCGGACCAGCCGGCGGGCGTACAGACCGGCCGGGCGGACCGCGAGCTGGTCCTCGCCGGTCGCGCCGGTCAGCGCCGCCCGCACGGCGTCCAGGGCGCGCGAGTCGAGCACCGGCGGCAGGTCGACCAGACCGGCCCAGCGCGCGGAGTGCTCCAGCCCGGCGACCATGCCGGTGCCCCAGACCAGGGCCTGGTCCGGTGCGGTCAGCGGGTCGCCGACGCCGACCGACACCGCGCCCCGGGTGGCGCACCACAGCGGCGCGCCCACCCCCAGGTCACCCAGCGCCTGGATCAGCGCCAGGGTGAGCGCGGCGCCGGTGGGCAGCGCCGGGTGGGCCGGGTGCGGTTCACCGGCCGACGCGAGCAGCGACAGGATGCCGGTGAGGCCCTCGGCGCCGCCGTCGGTTTCGGCCGTCGCGGCGGCCAGCCGCTCGGCCGCGGCGGAGCGCTCCACCTCCCGCTCGCCCAGCTCGACGGTGCGCACCTCGGCGCCGTCCCGGCCCAGTGCCTCGACCAGCGCCGCCACGTCGTCCGCCGGGTGCCCGGCGGGCACCACGAGCAGCCAGCGGCCGCCGAACGCGTCGTGCGCGGGGGTGGGCAGCTGCTGCCACTGGACGCGGTAGCGCCAGGACTCCAGCGCCGAACTCTCCTGCTGCCGGCGGTGCCAGGCGTTCAGCGCCGGCAGCACCTCGCCCAGCGACCCGGCGTCCACCGCCAGCGTGCGGGCCGTCGCGGCCAGGTCCGCGTCCGCGACCAGCCGCCAGAACGCGCCGTCGTCGCCCTCGGCGCCGGTGCCGGCGGGAGCGTCGGCGCTCAACCAGTAGCGCTGCCGCCGGAAGGGGTGGGTCGGCAGCTCGATTCGCCGCCCGCCGCCGCCCGAGTACACCGCGCTCCAGTCGACCGGCACTCCGCGCACCCACAGCTCGGCCGCCGTCGTGAGCAGCCGGGGGAGGCCGCCCTCGTCGCGCCGCAGGGTGCCGGTGGCCAGCACGTCGGGCACGCCGGCCGCCGCCGCGCCGTCCAGGACCGGCAGGGTCAGCACCGGGTGCGGCGAGACCTCCAGGAAGACCTGGTACCGCTGGTCGGCGAGCGCGCGCACCCCGGTCTCGAAGAGCACGGTCCGCCGCAGGTTGGTGTACCAGTAGTCGCCGGTCATCAGGGTGGTGTCCAGCCAGTCGCCGGTCACCGTCGAGAAGAGCGGCACCCTGCTCGCCGTCGGCCGCACCCCGGCCAGCAGCCCGGCGAGCCGCTCGCGGATCCGCTCGACCTGCGCCGAGTGCGAGGCGTAGTCCACCGGGATCACCCGGGCCCGGACGCCGTCGCGCTCGCAGACCGCGACCAGCTCCGCCAGGGCCTCGTTGTCGCCGCTGACGACGACGGCGGTGGGGCCGTTGACGGCGGCGACGGAGAGGCGGTCGTGCCAGGGGGCGATGAGTTGGTGGGTGTGGTC
>NZ_JBEXNT010000201.1:0-12181 GCF_040611255.1 Kitasatospora sp. NPDC002965
GCTCCGCCGTAGGTCTTCTCGATCGCGCCGGTGCGGGCGAGGGCTTCGAGGTCCCGCCGTACGGTCATGTCGGAGACGCCGAACCGGTCGGCGAGCTCCGCCACGCGTACCGCGCCGTCACGGCGTACGCGGTCGAGGATGAGCGCCCTTCGCTGCGGCGCCAGCAGCCCCGTGTCCTCCACGATCTCACTCCGACTTTCCACGCCGCTGCCGGCGGCCACCACGGTCGGCGCATGAAAGCACCACGACTCACAGGATAGGGGTGCGTACGTGCGGTCGCTGTCGTCATTCCCCGCCGGTATTGAACATAAAACAACACTCAATCACCGGAAAGAGCGAAGAGTCTGCGCTTTGGTGTGCGGAGTGGGCGTCGCCGTCCGCTCGAATATGACGATGCGTGGTCGGACGTATGCCCGTGGTGCATCATTCGCGCCCGGTTCGGCCCGTCCGCCGGTGAATCGGACAGAACCCTTGACACAACCGAACGGCACTTCGAAACTCTCCATCACCCCGATTGTTTGCGCGAACATCAGCAACGGACGTGCTGGCGCCGGCCGTCGGGCCACCCCCCACCCATGATGCGCCCGCGACCGCTTCCCCCCACCCCGCCCGGGACACGGGCGGCGGGGACACCGGTGCGGACACCGGCGTGCAGTCGGCTCCACCGGCCGGTTGTGCCGTCGTGCCCGCAGGCGGTCCGCGGGCGCATCGGCGAACGAAGGACGAGTAAGAATGCTGCGTTTGAGAACGGCCGTCGGCGGTGCCGTCCTGGCCCTGTGCGTCTCCCTGGTCCAGGGCGCCGGCCAGGCCGAGGCGGCAGCCGTGACGGTCGTCAACGGCACCCAGTTCGCGGACACCGCGGGCAATCCGCTGCACGCCCACGGCGGCGGTGTGATCAAGGTCGGTCAGTACTACTACTGGTTCGGCGAGAACCGCAACGCCGACAACTCGTTCCGCTACGTCTCCGCCTACCGCTCGCGGGACCTGAAGACGTGGGAGTTCCGCCGGCACGTACTCACCCAGGCGACCGACCCGGAGCTCGCCGGCGCGAACATCGAGCGCCCCAAGGTGATGTACAACGCCGCCACCGGGCAGTTCGTGATGTGGATGCACAAGGAGGGCAGCGCCACCGACTACAGCGAGGCCCGCGCGGCCGTCGCGGTCTCGGCCACGATCGACGGCGACTACACCTGGCGGGGCAGCTTCCGCCCGCTGGGGGCGATGTCGCGGGACATCACCACCTTCGTCGACGACGACGGCACCGGGTACATGATCTCCGCGGCCAACGAGAACCGGGACCTGCACGTCTACCGCCTCACCGCCGACTACACCGGCATCGACGCCCAGGTCCAGAGCCTGTGGAACGGCGAGTCCCGCGAGGCCCCGGCGATGTTCAAGCGCGACGGCGTCTACTTCCTGCTGACCTCCGGCGCCACCGGCTGGGCCCCCAACCAGCAGAAGTACGCGACCGCCACCAGCATCACCGGGTCCTGGAGCGGCCTGAGTGACGCGGGCGACGGGATCACCTACCACAGCCAGACCACCTTCGTCCTGCCGGTGGAGGGCAGCCAGGGCACCGGCTACCTCTACATGGGCGACCGCTGGGGCAACTCCATGGGCGGCACGGTCAACGACTCGCAGTACGTGTGGCTCCCCCTCGCCTTCCCCACCTCCACGACCCTGTCCATGGGCTACTCGCCGCAGATCACGGTGAACGCGGCCGCCGGCAAGGTCACCCCGCTCCGCGCGACCTGGCAGCAGCTGGTCGGCCGGCAGAGCGGCAAGTGCGTCGACGTCGGCGACTACTCGTTCGCCGAGACCGCCCGGCTCCTCCAGTGGTCCTGCGGCAACGGTGCCAACCAGAACTTCTCCCTCAAGAGCCTGGGCACCGGCTACGTGCAGGTCATGGCCCGGCACAGCGGCAAGTGCCTGGACGTCGAGGGAGCGTCGAGCGTCGACGGGGCCCTCGTCGTGCAGAACACCTGCACCGGGAGCCAGTCCCAGCAGTGGCAGGTCCAGAAGGTGGCCGACGGCTCCGGCCACGTCCGCCTGATCGCCCGGCACAGCGGCAAGTGCCTGGACGTCATCAACCAGGCCACCACCGACGGCGCCGCCCTCGAACAGTGGACCTGCGGCACCGGCGCCAACCAGCAGTTCAGCCGTCGGACCGTCACGGTCTGACCCCGTGCGGGGCCCGGTCCGTACGCGGGCCGGGGCCCCACCGGCACACACTCCACCTCCACCGGCACGCCCCTCCCTCACCCGAGGGGCGTGCCGTCCGTCTGCCTGCCCCCGCACCTGGAGGACCGATGGCCCCGCGTACCAAGAAGACACGGCACCGTACGGCCCGCACCTGTCTCGCCGCCACGATCGCGGCGGCCGGTGCCGGCCTGCTCGCTCCCCCGCAGCCGGCCGCCGCCGCCGAAGCAACCGCCCACCACACCGTCCGGCTCGACCCCGGCTACCAGCAGCAGCCCTTCCAGGGCTGGGGCACCACGCTGGGCTGGTTCGCCAACGTCACCGGCGGCTGGCCCGACGAACGGCGCAACCAGCTGGCCGACGAGCTCTTCGGCGCCGACGGCCTGGGCCTCACCGTCGCCCGCTACAACATCGGCGGGGGCGACAGCCCCGAGACCGTGCCGTACATGCGGGCCGGAGCGGCCGTGCCCGGCTACTGGAACCGCCCCGCGGAGTTCGCCCCGCAGCCGGGCGGCGCGAACGGCGGTGCCGAGCCCGCCGACTGGTGGAACCCGAACGACCCGAACCACTGGAACGCCGCCGCGGACGCCAACCAGCGCTGGTGGCTCGCCGCCGCGAAGAGCCGCGGCGCCGACACCTTCGAGGCGTTCTCCAACTCCGCCCCGTACTTCATGACCGTCAGCGGCCTGGTCTCCGGCGCGGTCAACCGCTGGGACAACAACCTCCGGCCCGACCAGTACGACCGCTTCGCCGCCTACCTGGCGGGGTCGATCAAGCGGGTGCAGGCCTCGACCGGCGTCACCTTCGACTCCGTGTCGCCGGTCAACGAGCCCGGTACGGGGTACTGGCGCGCCGGCGGCCCGCAGGAGGGGTCCCACTGGGACCACGCCGCCCAGGCGCGCATGATCGGCAGCATGCGCGGTGCGCTGACGTCGGCGGGCCTGACCACGCCGGTGGCGGCGATGGACGAGACCGACCCGGCCATGTTCCGCGACGACTGGAACTCCTACCCGGCCGCGACGCGTTCGGCGATCGGCCGGCTCAACGTCCACACCTACGGCACGCACGGGCGGATCGGGGCCCGGGACATCGCCAAGGGGGCCGGCAAGCCGCTGTGGATGTCGGAGGTCGACCTCGGCGGCAGCGGCCCGCAGAACTTCACCGACATGGCACCCGCCCTCGACCTCTCCCGCCGCATCACGGGCGATCTCACCATGCTCGAACCCCGGGCGTGGGTCCTGTGGCAGGCCGTCGAGGACTACGAGAACATGACCCCGGCCCACGAGAACTCCAACTGGGGCCTCATCCAGGTCGACCTGACGCCCGACGACCCGGCCGTCGAGCCCGTCCGCAAGAACAAGAAGTACTGGGCGATGGCGAACTACACCAAGTTCGTCCGGCCCGGAGCCCGTGTCATCGGCACCAACTCCGCCGACACCCTCGCCGCCCTGCGGCCGGGCGGCGAGGGCACGGTGGTCGTCCACACCAACACCACCGGCACGGCGCAGGCCCTCACCCTCGACCTCGCCGGCTACCAGAAGCCGGGCTCCGGCACCGCCGTCCAGCGCTACACCACCGACGGCACCAGGAACGTGCAGCGGGGGGCGGACCTGACCGTCACGGCCGCCGCCACGGTGACCACGACGGTCGGCCCGGGCTCGGTGACCACGTTCGTCCTCCCCGGTGCGGTCGGCGTGAACGCCTCGACGGCGACCACACCGACCGGCGGCGCGCGGCAGCTGCTGAACGAGAACAGCGGCCTGGCCCTCGCGGCCGGCCCCGACGCCCAGGCGGGCCCCGTCCAGCGCACCCCGGACCCGGCGGACCCCGGGCAGCGGTGGACCTTCACCAAGGTCGGCGGCGGCTGGGACACCACGGCGACCTACCGGATCACCAACGCCGCCACCGGCAGGGCCCTCGCGGTCACCGCGGGCGCCCTCGGCTCCGCCGCACCCGGCAACGCGGCGGCGCAGCTGTGGATGCGCTCCACCACCGGTGACGGGCGCGGCACCCTCGTCAACAAGGCCACCGGGCTCCTGCTCGACGTCAGCGACGCCGCCGGATGGGACGGCGCGCCGGTGAACGTCTGGCCGCCCACCACCGGGAGCAACCAGTCCTGGTCCGTGCGCAGCACGGCCGCGGACGTGTGGGAGCCGGTGACCGTCCGGCGCAGCGGGCTGTGCGCCGAGGTGGCCGGTGCTGCGGGGGCGCCCGGCGCCGCCGTCGTCCAGTCCGGCTGCACCGGATCGTCGGCCCAGCAGTGGGCGCTGCGGGCCGGCAGCCCCGGCCAGGTGTCCGTGGTGGTGCGCCACAGCGGGCAGTGCCTGGACGTGGAGGGCGAGTCCACGGCGGACGGCGCCCGGGTGGTCCAGTACGGGTGCAGCGGGGCGTGGAACCAGGAGTGGTCGGTCCGTCCGACCGGCGGGGGCTTCTCCGCCCTGGTGGCACGGCACAGCGGCAAGTGCCTGGCGGTCGAGGCGAGTTCGTCCTCGCCGGGTGCGGTGCTGGTCCAGGAGCCGTGCGGGTCGGGTGCCGGTCAGCGGTTCCGGATCGGCTGACCGTCGTGGCCGGACGTGCCCCCGCCGGACCACGGACCACGGGCGGGGGCACGTCCGTTCGGCACGGATCAGGCGGGTCCGGCGCCACCGGCCGGGGGCGCGGCCGAGCTGGCGCGGACGATCAGCTCGGGCTGGACCGCCACGGCGGTGACCGGGGCCCCCTCGCCCTGCGGTGGGTCGATCTGGTCGAGGAGGCGGGCCACGCACTGGCGGCCGACCTCCTCGAAGTTCTGCCGGACGGTGGTCAGCGGGGGGACGAAGTAGGCGGCTTCGGGGATGTCGTCGAAGCCGACCACGCTGACGTCGTGCGGCACCCGGCGGCCGGCCTCGTGCAGGGCGAGCAGGAGGCCGAGCGCGAGCTGGTCGTTGGCGGCGAAGACGGCGGTGACGTCCGGCTGTGCGGCGAGCCGCCGGCCGATCTCGTAGCCGGACGCGGCCGTCCAGTCGCCGAAGCCGATCGGCGGCACGGGTGCTCCGGCGGTCTTGAGAGCGGCGTGCCAGGCGGCCGCGCGCCGGCGCGCGGCGTAGGAGTTCTGCGGCCCGCCGATGTGCCAGACCGTCCGGTGCCCGAGGTCCAGGAGGTGGCGGACGGCCGCCGTGACGCCGGCCGCCTGGTCGGTGTCGACGGAGGTGTACCGCCGCTCGGGGTCGCCGTCCGCGACGACGATGGGCACGCCGGACGAGATGTCGAAGCCGGGCCGGTCGAGGATCTGGGCCTCGATGACGGCGAGCCCGTCGACGGCCTGGTCGGTGAGCTGCCGCACGGCGCGCTGGACGGCGTCCTCGGTCTCGTTCTCGACGCAGACCACGTTGACCGAGTAGCCGGAGGCCTGGGCGGCGCGGGAGATGGCGGCGAGGGTGCGGGCGTTGCCCTGGGCGGTGACGTCGAAGGTCACCACGCCGAGCGCGTGGAAGCGTCCGAGGGTCAGGGCCCGGGCCGCACTGTTGCGCTGGTAGCCGAGCATGCGCATCGCGGAGAGCACCCGCTCGCGGGTCTCCGGCTCCACGTTGGACCGGTTGTTGGCGACCCGGGAGACGGTCTGTGAGGAGACGCCCGCCAGGGCGGCCACGTCCGCCTGGGATGCCGGGCGCCGAGTGGCGCGCGCGGCCGCGCCGGGCTTCGCCGCGGTGTTCATACCGGCCCCTTTCCCTGATGTCTGCGTCAACATCGTAGCGGCCGCGACCAGCGGATGAACACGCCCGGGCACGGCCGGACGCGGTCGGTCAGGGGGCGGGGAGCGGGCCGCGTGCGGGCGGGGTCCGGGTGTCGCAGCCGTCGGCCCCGCACCGAGCGGGCCGTCCGGGCCGGGGGCGTACGGGCCGGTGGGCAAACGAACAACAACGGACGTCGGTCGACCCCGGGCGTGTGGGGCGGCGTCGGCGGGTCGAGCGGGTTCACCCGGCCGACGTCCGTCCGTAACGCTCGTGCCGCCGGCTCCGGGAGCCGACCCGCGCCGGCTCCGCCGAGCGGCGACGGCCGACCGGCAAGCCCTTGAGCTGCGCTCCTCGCCGATCTGTCACTCCCGACCCGGCGGGCGCGTGCGGCCGGGCGGGCGCTCCCGGGCGGTCGCGGCGCTGGTTACGAAGCTGCATCGCCGTGTTTCGGTGGCTTGACGCCCTGCGCGGAAACGGTCAACACTCAACACCATCGTCATGTTGGCGCAAACATTCGCCACGAAGGGCACTACCCTTGAGCACGTCACCCCCCTCCACCACCCCCCTGCCGAATCCGGTCCGCCCGCCCACGCCCAGGCCCGGACCGGCGCCCCGGCAGCGACGGGAACGCCGTGTCGGACGGCCGGGGCACGGAGCGTTCGGCTACGCGTTCCTCGCGCCGTTCCTCGTCGTCTTCGTGATCGGCATCATCGCCCCGCTGGGCTACGCCGCCTACCTCAGCCTCTTCCAGGACCGCCTGGTCGGCGGCACCGTCTTCGTCGGCCTGGAGAACTACCGGCGGGCGCTCACCGACGACCTCGTCAGGGCGGGCCTGGGACGGGTCCTCCTGTTCCTGGTCGTCCAGGTCCCCGTGATGCTGCTGCTCGCACTCGTGGCGGCGCTGGCGCTGGACAGCGGGAGGCTGCGCTGGACCGGCCTCTTCCGGATCGGCATCTTCGTCCCCTACGCCGTCCCCGCCGTCGTCGCGTCGCTGATGTGGGGATACCTGTACGGCGACCGCTTCGGACTCGTCGGCCAGATCGGCGAGGTGCTCGGCACGGACGTGCCCGACCTGCTCGGGTCCTCCTGGATGCTCGCCTCCATCGGCAACATCGTGACCTGGGAGTACGTGGGCTACAACATGCTGATCCTCTACGCGGCGCTGCGGACCGTGCCGCAGGAGCTCTACGAGGCGGCGGAGGTGGACGGCGCCGGGGAGTTCCGCAAGGCGTGGAGCATCAAGCTCCCGGCACTTCGGCCGGCCCTGGTCCTGGCCACGGTGTTCTCCATCATCGGCACGTTCCAGCTGTTCAACGAGCCGAACGTCATGCAGTCGCTTTCCCCGGGCGTCATCTCCACCAGCTACACGCCCAACATGTACGCCTACAACCTGGCCTTCAACGGCCAGCAGTTCAACTACTCGGCCGCCGTCGCCGTGGTCCTGGGCGGCGTCACCGCGCTCGCGGCCTACGCCGTGCAGATCCGGTCGATGCGAAAGGGGCAGGGCCAGTGAGCGCCAGGACCACCTCCGGCCGGCGCGCACGCGCCCGCCGCCCGAGCACCGCGCTCACGCTGGCCATGACCGCCATGCTGGCGTACGCACTGCTCCCGCTGCTGTGGCTGTTCATGGCCAGCACCAAGGACACCGCCTCCCTGCTGGAGAGCTTCGGCCTCTGGTTCGGCGACGGCTTCCGACTGCTCGGCAACATCGGGAACGTCCTCACCCACGACGACGGCATCTACCTGCGCTGGTTCGGCAACACCCTGCTCTACGCCGTCGTCGGAGCGGGCGGAGCGGCCTTCGTCTCCACCGCCGCCGGATACGGCCTCGCCAAGTACCGCTTCCGCGGCAGGACCGCGATCGCCGCCATGATCCTCGGCGCCATCGCCATCCCCGGCACCGCACTCGCCGTCCCGACCTACCTCCTGTTCAGCAAGGCCGGTCTCGTCGACACCCCCTGGGCGGTCCTGCTGCCCTCCCTGGTCAGCCCGTTCGGGGTCTACCTCATGCGCGTCTACGCCGCCGAGGCCGTCCCCGACTCCCTGCTGGAGGCCGCCCGGATCGACGGCTCGGGGGAGCTGCGGACCTTCTTCACCGTCTCGCTGCGCCTGCTCGGCCCCGGCTTCGTCACCGTGCTGCTCTTCGCCCTGGTCGCCACCTGGAACAACTACTTCCTGCCGCTGATCGTGCTCAGCGACCCCCAGTGGTTCCCGCTCACCGTCGGCCTCAACCAGTGGAACGCGGTGGCCACCGGGGCCGCCGGAAGCGGCGCGACCACCACCGACTTCTACCCCCTCGTGGTCACCGGAAGCCTGCTCGCCATCGTGCCGCTCATCGTCGCCTTCCTCTTCCTCCAGCGCTTCTGGCAGTCCGGACTCGCCGCCGGAAGCGTCAAGGAATGACCGGCGCAAGCCCCATCCCCCTTCCTCACAGCAAGGACCCCCTCATGACCTCCGCCCACAGCCCGTCGCGCCGCAGAATCCTGGCACTGGCCCCCGCCGCGGCACTCGTCCTCGCCCTCACCGCCTGCGGCTCCGACGGCGGCTCCTCGTCCGAGGGGGCCGCCGACCCCGCCAAGGCCCTGGACACGCCCACCACGCTCACCTTCTGGACCTGGGCCCCGAACCTCGACAAGACCGTCGCCCTGTTCGAGCAGAAGTACCCCAAGATCAAGGTCGAGATCGTCAACGCGGGGCAGTCCGCGGCGCAGTACACCAAGCTCCAGACCGCCGTCAAGGCCGGCAGCGGCGGGCCGGACGTGGTCCAGGTCGAGTACTTCGCCCTGCCCGAACTCGCCCAGTCCAAGCGGCTCGTCAACCTCAAGGACTACGGCGCGGCCGCGCTGGAGTCCAAGTTCACCTCCTCGGCGTGGTCGCAGGTCACGGTCAACGGCGGCATCTACGCCGTCCCGCAGGACACCGGCCCGATGGCGATGTTCTACAACAAGAAGCTCCTCGACGAGCTGCACATCGAACCGCCCAGGACCTGGGCCGAGTTCGAGACCGCCGCGGCGAAGATCAAGGAGTCCGCCCCGGACCGGTACATCACCTCCATCGACCCCGGCGACGCCGGCGGCCTCGACAGCCTGATGTGGCAGGCCGGCAGCCGCCCCTTCCAGCAGAAGGGCGAGACGGGGGTCGGCGTCGACCTCCAGGACCCCGGCGCGAAGAAGGTCGCCGACCTCTGGACCTCCCTGGTCGAGCGCAAGCTCGTCGACACGGCCCCGGGCTGGACCAACGAGTGGTGGCAGTCGATGAACAGCGGCCGGTACGCCATGTGGATCATCGGTGCCTGGGCCCCGGGCAACATCGCCTCCACCATCCCCACCACCGCCGGGAACTGGCGGGCGGCGCCGATGCCCCAGTGGAACGCGGGTGACGACGTCACCGCCGAGAACGGCGGTTCGGCCGTCGCCGTCCCCACCACCAGCAAGAACAAGGCCGCCGCCGCCGCCTTCGCCACCTGGCTGAACTCCGACCCCCAGGCCGTCCGCTCCCTCAACGCGAACGGCCTCTTCCCCGCCACCACCGAGCTCCTCAAGGACCCGGCCTTCCTCGACCGGCCCGTCGACGCCCTCGGCGGGCAGCAGGCCAACCAGGTGTTCGCCGCCTCCTCCGCCTCGGTCGGCAAGGGCTGGCAGTACCTCCCCTTCCAGGTCTACGCCAACTCGGTGTTCAAGGACACGGTCGGCCAGAGCTTCACCAGCGGCATCAACGGCGGTCTGACGGCCTGGCAGAAGCGCATCACCGAGTACGGCAACCAGCAGGGCTTCAAGGTCACGGCACCGTGACGTCCGGCGCCCGCCCCGACCCCCCTCTCAGGAGCAGCAGTACCATGCCAGTTCTCCAGATCGACGGAGACGACTTCACCCTCGACGGCGAGCCCTTCCGCATCATCTCCGGCGGGCTGCACTACTTCCGGATCCACCCGGACCAGTGGGCCGACCGCCTGCGCAAAGCCCGGCTCATGGGCCTCAACACGGTGGAGACCTACGTCCCCTGGAACCTCCACCAGCCGTCCCCCGACACCTTCCACCTGGACGGCGGCCTCGACCTCCCGCGCTTCCTCGACCTGGCCGCCGCCGAAGGACTCCACGTCCTGCTGCGCCCGGGCCCGTACATCTGCGCCGAGTGGGAGGGCGGCGGCCTGCCGTCCTGGCTCCTCGCACACCCCGGCATCAGGCTCCGCAGCCAGGACCCCGTCTACCTCGCTGCCGTGGAGGACTACTTCGAACGCCTCCTGCCCCCGGTGCTCGACCGCCTGGCCACCCGGGGCGGCCCGGTTCTGGCCGTCCAGGTGGAGAACGAGTTCGGAGCGTACGACGACGACACCTCGCACCTGGAACACCTGGCGGGCCTGCTGCGCCGGCACGGCGTGGACGTTCTGCTGTTCACCTGCGACCAGCCCGCCGACCTGGCCCGCGGCGGGCTGCCGGGCACCCTCGCCACGGCCAACTTCGGCAGCCGCTCACGGGAGGGCCTCGCGGCCCTGCGGGCCCACCAGCCCAGCGGCCCGCTGATGTGCACGGAGTTCTGGATCGGCTGGTTCGACCGCTGGGGCGGCCACCACGTCGTCCGCTCGGCCGAGGACGCCGCACAGGAACTGGACGAACTGCTGTCCCTGGGTGCCTCGGTCAACCTCTACATGTTCCACGGCGGTACCAGCTTCGGGTTCACCAACGGGGCCAACGACAAGGCGGCCTACCGGCCGACCGTCACCTCCTACGACTACGACGCGCCCCTGGACGAGGCCGGCGATCCCACCGAGAAGTACCGCGCCTTCCGCGACGTCATCGCGAAGTACGCCCCCGTGCCCGCCGGCCCCGGACCGGAGCCCGCCCCGAAGCTCGCCCCCCGCACCGTGCCGCTGACGGATGTCGCGGACCTCCTCTCGCACAGTGCCGCGCCCGGCGCCACCGTGCGCTCCGAACGCCCGCTCACGATGGAACAGCTGGGGCAGGACTTCGGGTTCGTCCGCTACGAGACCGTCCTGCCGCAGGCCGGGCCGGCTCTACTGGAGCTCCGGGACGTCCGCGACCGCGCGCAGGTCTTCCTCGACGGCCAGCCGGTCGGCGTCCTGGAACGCGAGAACCACGAGCACGCCATCGCCTTCGGCGTCCCCCGGGACGGCGCCGTCCTGACCGTCCTGGTGGAGAACCAGGGAAGGGTCAACTACGGCCAGGGCCTGCACGACCGGAAGGGCCTGGCCGGCCCGGTCCTGCTCAACGGCGAGGAGCTCGACGGGTGGACCAACCTGCCGATGCCGTGGCGATCGCTCGACGGCCTCGACTTCACCACCGGGAACACACCGGTCGTCGGCCCCGCCTTCCACCGCGGGACCTTCCCGGTCGACGTGCCGGCCGACACCTTCGTGCACCTGCCCGGCTGGACCAAGGGCAACGTGTGGGTCAACGGCTTCCATCTCGGCCGGTACTGGTCCCGGGGCCCGCAGCGCTCGCTCTACCTGCCCGGCCCCGTCCTGCGCCCGGGGCTGAACGAGATCGCGCTGTTGGAGCTGCACGCGGCTCCCTCCGAGCGGTCCGTCCGCTTCGTACCGAGCCCCGACCTCGGACCCACCGAGGAGTGACGGCGGCGACGCCATGACGGCAGGGCGCCTGTGGGACCTTCCCACAGGCGCCCTGCCGTTTGTCGCGGTCCGGTGGCCGTCCACCGCGGGGGCCGGCGCGGTTCGGGGGGACTGCCGCGCCGTGGTGAACGTCCGGGCGCCGCCCGGGCCGTGGCACCGCGCGGGGCTCTGTGGCTCTGTGGCTCTGGGGCTCGGGCCGAGTCCGGGGGTCGGGGGCCGGGGACGGTGCCGAAGGCCGGTCGAGGCCGGTGGGGCGTTCGCCCACCGGCCTCGACCGGCCGTCCCGTCCATGCTCTCCCCGCCGGTCAGGCCGGTCGGGCCGGACCCTCTCGACCCCCGATGCGCTGCGCCGGCTGTCGGAGCGGACGAGCCCACGACGGGACGAGACACGTCCGCCGGTGGCGCTCACCACAGGGGTGGGCGCCACCGGCGGGTGGTGGCGATCAGGCCGACCCTCGGCGGCCCTCGCCGTTCCGTCAGCGTCTACCGGCCCGGCCGATCCGCCGTGGGAACGGCCTCTGGTGGCTGGGGTGCTGACGGAAAATGGGGAAGTCGTGGAGCGGCGTTCAGTGCGTCAGGCGGGGAGACCGACGGCGCGTTCGCCGTTGCGGCGTTGTTGGATGACGACGGCGGCGACGAGGAGGGCGCCTTGGGCGACGTTCTGCCAGAAGGAGTTGATGCC
>NZ_JBEXNT010000202.1:0-12148 GCF_040611255.1 Kitasatospora sp. NPDC002965
GTGGCCCGCCACGGAGCCCGCCGACGGGCCCGCTGCGGAGACGGCCGCGGCCGGGGCACCGGACGCGCACGCGCCGCTCCTGCTCTCCGCCCGCACCGAGCCGGCCCTCCGGGCCCAGGCCGCCCGCCTGCTGGACCTCGCCGGACACGGCGCCCCCGGCCTCGCCCGCTCCCTGGCCACCACCCGCACGCACTTCCCGCACCGCGCCGCCGTCCTCGGCGCCGGACCCGCGGACCGGGCCGACGCCCTGCGGGCGCTGGCCGACGACCGCGCGGACGCCCCCGGACTGCTCCGCGCCACGGCGGCCCGGACGCCCCGGCTGGCCTTCCTCTACTCCGGCCAGGGCAGTCAGCGCGCCGGCGCCGGGCGCGAACTGTACGGCGCCGAACCGGTGTTCGCGGCGGCGGTGGACGAGATCGCCGAGCTGTTCGGCCCGCACCTGGCCGCCCCGCTGAAGGACGTCCTGTTCGCCGCACCGGGCACCGCGCAGGCCGACCTGCTGGACACCACCGCCTATACCCAGCCCGCCCTGTTCACCCTGCACGTCGCGCTGCACCGGCTGGCGACCACCGCGTACGGGCTGCGCCCCGACCACCTGATCGGGCACTCGATCGGCGAGCTCAGTGCCGCCCACCTGGCCGGCGTGCTCACGCTGCCGGACGCCGTGGCCCTGGTCGCCGCCCGCGGCCGGCTGATGGAGGCGCTGCCGGCAGGTGGCGCGATGGCCGCCGTCCGGGCCACCGAGGCCGAGGTGCTGCCCGAACTGGACGGGCGGGTGTCGGTCGCCGCCGTCAACGGGCCCGGCTCGGTCGTCCTCTCCGGGGACGGCGACGAGGTCCGCCGGCTCGCCGAGGAGTGGCGGGCGCGCGGGCGGCAGGTCAAGCTGCTGACCGTCGGGCGCGCCTTCCACTCGCCGCACATGGACGCCGTCCTGGACGAGTTCCGCGCGGTGGCCGAGCGGTTGACCTACCACCCGCCGCGCCTCCCGGTGGTGTCCAACCTGACCGGCGCCCTCGCCTCGGCGGCCGAGCTGACCGACCCCGGCTACTGGGTCCGGCACATCCGCGAGGCGGTCCGGTTCCACGAGGGCGTCCGCACCCTGGACGGGCTCGGCACCACCGCCTACCTGGAACTCGGGCCCGGCCCGGTGCTCACCGCCCTCGCCGAGGAGAGCCTCACCGCCCTCACCGAGGACGGCCCCGCCGGGCCCGCCCCCGCCGCGCCGAGGGCCCTCGCGGCGCTGCTGCGCGCCGACCGCCCGGAGCCGGCGACCGCGGCCGAGGCGCTCGCCCGGCTGCACGTCCACGGCGTGCCGGTCGACTGGGACACCGCCCTGCCGTCCGGCCCGGCCCGCACCGACCTGCCGACCTACCCCTTCGAGCGCCGCCGGCACTGGCTGGACCAGCCCGCCGGCCGGTCCGCCGACGCGTCCGGTCTGGCCGCCACCGGCCACCCGCTGCTCTCCGCCGCCACCGAACTCCCGGACGGCGAGGGCTGGCTGCTCGCCGGGCGGATCTCGCTGCGCACCCACCCGTGGCTGGCCGACCACGCCGTCGCCGACGGCGTCCTGCTGCCCGGCACCGCCTTCCTGGAGCTGGCCGTCCAGGCCGCGCTGCGCGCCGGTGCCGCCCACGTCGAGTCGCTGGACCTGGCGGCCCCGCTCCCCCTGCCCGCCACCGGCGGCGTCCGGCTCCAGGCGCTGCTCGGCACCGCCGACGCCGAGGGCCGCCGGCCGCTGCGGATCCGCTCCCAG
The DNA here is from genome assembly GCF_040611255.1 of Kitasatospora sp. NPDC002965. Taxonomy (NCBI): domain Bacteria; kingdom Bacillati; phylum Actinomycetota; class Actinomycetes; order Kitasatosporales; family Streptomycetaceae; genus Kitasatospora; species Kitasatospora sp. NPDC002965. Next base: position 1,754 of record NZ_JBEXNT010000202.1, read on the forward strand.
CCGGACACCGAGGCCGCCGACGGCGCCGAGTGGACCACCCACGCCACCGGCACCGTGGCCGACCGGGCGCCCGCCGCCCCCGGCGCGGACACCGCCGCCTGGCCCCCGCCCGCCGCCGCCCCGGTCGGCCTCGACGACGCCTACGAGCGGCTCGCCGAGCGCGGCTACCGGTACGGCCCGGCCTTCCGCGGCCTCACCGCCGTCGCCGCACTCGGTGAGGAGCGGTACGCCGAGATCGCCCCGACCGCCGCCGACGCCGACGCCTACGCGCTGCACCCGGCCCTGCTGGACGCCGCCCTGCACGCCGTCGTCCTGGACGCCGAACGGACGGTCCTCCCCTTCTCCTGGCGGGACGTCACCGTCCACCGCGCCGGCGCCGCCGCGCTGCGGGCCCGGATCACCCCGGCCGGCCAGGACACCGTCACGCTGGAGCTGACCGACCCGGCCGGCCTGCCGGTCGCCACCGTCGGCGCGCTCACCCTGCGCGCCCCGGCCGCCGCGGGCCCGGACTCGCTGTACCGGCTGGACTGGCAGCCGCTCGCCTTCGACGGCGCCCCGCTCGACGGCTGGGCCGTGCTCGGCGAGGACGCCCGGCCGCTCGCGCCCGCCGGGAAGCACCCGGTGCTCGCCGACCTCGCCGAGGCCGGCGCCGGGCAGACCGTGCTCGCCCCCGTCCGCACCGCCGAGCAGGCCCTCGCCCTGCTGCACGCCTGGCTGGACGGCGAGCGGACCGGCACCCTCGTCCTCGTCACCGAGCGCGCCGTCGCCACCCACCCCGGCGAGGACGTGCCCGACCCGGCCGCCGGCGCCGTCTGGGGCCTGGTCCGCAGCGCGCAGGCCGAACACCCGGACCGGTTCGTCCTGCTGGACGTCGACACCGCCCTCGGGGGCGGCGCGCCCGGAGCCCCGGGAACCCCCGGCGCCGACCGGTCCGCCGCGACCGACCCGACCGGGACGATCGCCGCCCTGTCGACCGCACTGTCGGCCTCCCTCGCCACGGGCGAGCCGCAACTCGCCCTGCGCGCCGGGGAGATCAGCGTCCCGAGGCTGGTCCGCACCCGGGCCGCCGACCTGCTCGACCCCGGCACCGCCGCGGCCTGGCGGCTCGACACCACGACCCCCGGCAGCCTGGACTCGCTGGCCCTGCTGCCCGCCCCCGAGGCCGAACGCCCGCTCGCCGCCGGGGAGGTGAGGATCGCCCTGCGCGCCGCCGGCCTCAACTTCCGCGACGTGCTGATCACCCTCGGCATGTACCCGGGTGGGGCCCGGATCGGCGCCGAGGGTGCCGGCACCGTCCTGGAGACCGGCCCCGGCGTCACCGGACTGCGGCCCGGCGACCGGGTGATGGGTCTGGTCCAGGGAACCCTCGGCCCGGTCGCCGTCACCGACCACCGGCTGCTCACCCGGATCCCCGACGGCTGGAGCTACGCCCAGGCCGCCACCGTCCCCGTCGCCTTCCTCACCGCCTACCACGGTCTCTACGACCTCGCCGGCCTCCGGTCCGGCGAGACCGTCCTGATCCACGCCGCCACCGGCGGCGTCGGCCAGGCCGCCGTCCAACTCGCCCGCCACGGAGGCTCGGTGGTGCTCGCCACCGCAGGCCCCGGCAAGTGGGGCGTGCTCCGCGGCCTCGGCCTGGCGGGCGACCGGGTCGCCTCCAGCCGCACCCTCGACTTCGAGGACTCCTTCCGGACCGCCACCGGCGGCCGCGGCGTCGACGTCGTCCTCAACGCGCTGGCCCGCGAGTTCACCGACGCCTCGCTGCGCCTGCTCGCCCCCGCCGGCCGGTTCGTCGAGATGGGCAAGACCGACCAGCGCGACCCGGCGACCGTCGCCGCCGACCACGACGGCGCCGCCTACCTGGCCTTCGACCTGTTCGACGTCGACCCGGACCGGATCGCGGTGATCCTGGCCGACCTGACCGGACTCTTCGAGCGTGGCGAGCTGCTCCCGCTGCCCGTCCACGCCCAGTCCGTCCGGCAGGCCCCGCAGGCGCTGCGCAGGCTCAGCCAGGCCCGGCACACCGGCAAGCTCGCGCTCACCCTGCCGACCGCGCTCGCCGACGGCGGAACCGCGCTGGTCACCGGCGGCACCGGCGCACTCGGCCGGCTGGTCGCCCACCGCCTCACCGCCCGGCACGGGGTCCGGCACCTGCTGCTCGCGAGCCGGCAGGGGCCGGACGCACCCGGCGCCGCCGAACTCCGCGCCGAACTGGCCGAGTCGGGAGTCACGGTGACCTTCGCCGCCACCGACCTCGCCGACCCGGACGCCGTCGCCGCGCTCGTCGCCGGCGTCCCCGCCGACCACCCGCTGACCGCCGTCGTGCACACCGCGGGCGTGCTGGACGACGCCGTCCTCGGCTCGCTCACCCCCGAGCGGCTGCGCACCGTCCAGCGGGCCAAGGCCGACGGCGCGTGGCATCTGCACCGCGCCACCGCCCACCTCGACCTCGCCGCCTTCGTGCTGTTCTCCTCCGCCGTCGGCCTGCTCGGCAACCCCGGCCAGGCCAACTACGGCGCCGCCAACGCCCGTTTGGACGCGATCGCCCAGCACCGGGCGGTCCGCGGGCTGCCCGCCGTCTCGCTCGCCTGGGGCCACTGGGCCGAGGCCGGTGGCATGGCGGCCGGGCTCACCGCCGCCGAGACCGAACGCCTCGCCGCCACCGGCCTCGCCCCGATGACCAACGAGCAGGCGCTCACCCTGTTCGACGCCGCGCTCACCACCCCCTACCCCGCCCTGGCGGCCGCCCGCCTCGACCCGGGGCCGGTGCCCGCCGACCGGCTCGCGCCCGTCCTGCGCGGCCTCGCCCGACACCGCCCCCGTCCGGCCGCCGCCGGCGGCGCCGAGGGACCCGCCGCGCTGACCGCCCTGCTCGCCGGCCAACCGGCCGCCGAGCAGGAACGGCAACTGCTCGCCCTGGTCCGCTCCACCGCCGCAGCCGTCCTGGGACACCCGGACGCCACCGCGATCCAGAGCGACCTCGGCTTCATGGACAGCGAGTTCGACTCCCTCGGGGTGATCGAGCTGCGCAACCGGATCAACACCGCGACCGGTCTGCGGCTGCCCACCACCGCCCTGTTCGACCACCCGACCCCGGCCGCCCTCGCCGCCCACCTGCGCGACCGGCTCGCCCCCGCCCCGCAGCCGCACCGGGCCGACCCGACAGCCGAGTTCGACCGGCTGGAGCAGGCCCTGGCCGCCCTCGGCGACGACCCGGACGCCCGCGCCGGCGCAGCGGCCCGGCTCACCGCGCTGTTCGCCGTGCTCGGCGCGCCCACCCCGGCACCGCACCCGGACGGACCGGCCGCCCCGGCGGGCCCGGAGGCCGACGACGGCCTCGCCGCCCGCATCACCGACGTCAGCGACGACGACATCTTCGACTTCATCGACAACGAGCTCGGCATTTCCTGAGAGAGGCCAACGCAGAGATGAGCACCAACGAGCAGAAGCTCCGCGACTACCTCAACAAGGTCGCCGCCGAGCTGCACCAGACCCGTCAGCGACTGCGCGACGCCGAGGCCAAGGCGGCCGGCGGCGGCGCGGAGGAGCCGATCGCCATCGTCGGCATGGCCTGCCGCTTCCCGGGCGGCGCCGACACCCCGGACGCCCTGTGGCGGCTGGTCTCCGACGAGCGCGACGTCGTCGGCCCGTTCCCCGCCGACCGCGGCTGGGACCTCGACCACCTGTACGACCCCGACCCCGCCAAGCCCGGCCGCAGCTACGCCCGCGAGGGTGGATTCCTCTACGAGGCGGGCGAGTTCGACGCCGAGTTCTTCGGCATCTCGCCGCGCGAGGCGCTCGCCGCCGAGCCCCAGCAGCGCCTCCTCCTGGAGACCGCCTGGGAGGCCCTGGAGGACGCCGCGATCGACCCCGCCGCACTGCGCGGCAGCCGGACCGGTGTCTTCGCGGGCGTCATCGCCCAGGAGTACGGGCCGAGCATGCACCACCTGCCCGCCGAGGAGACCGACGGCTACGTCCTCACCGGCACCACCACCTCCGTCGCCTCCGGCCGGATCGCCTACAGCCTCGGCCTGGAGGGCCCGGCCGTCACCGTCGACACCGCCTGCTCCTCCTCGCTGGTCGCGCTCCACCTGGCCGCGCGCTCGCTGCGCGCCGGGGAGTGCTCGATCGCCCTGGCCGGCGGCGCCACCGTGCTCTCCGCGCCCGGCATGTTCATCGAGTTCAGCCGCCAGCGCGGCCTCGCCCCCGACGGCCGCTGCAAGCCGTTCGCCGCCGCCGCCGACGGCACCGGCTGGGGCGAGGGCGCCGGCCTGCTCGTCCTGGAGAAGCTCTCCGACGCCCGCCGCAACGGCCACCGGGTCCTCGCGGTGCTGCGCGGCTCCGCCGTCAACCAGGACGGCCGCTCCAGCCAGCTCACCGCCCCCAGCGGCACCTCCCAGCAGCGCGTCATCCGCGAGGCGCTCGCCTCCGCCGGGCTGACCGCCGGCGACGTCGACGTGGTCGAGGCGCACGGCACCGGCACCCGGCTCGGCGACCCGATCGAGGCCCAGGCGCTCATTGCCACCTACGGGCAGGCGCACAGCGACGGACAGCCGCTCTGGCTGGGGTCGGTGAAGTCCAACATCGGGCACACCCAGGCCGCGGCCGGCGTGGCCGGGGTGATCAAGTCGGTGCTGGCGATCCGGCACGGTGTGCTGCCGCGCACCCTGCACGTCGACGCGCCGTCCCCGCACGTCGACTGGTCGGACGGCACCGTCAGGCTGCTCACCGAGCGGCAGGAGTGGCCCGCCCTGGACCGGCCGCGACGCGCCGCCGTCTCGGCGTTCGGCGTCTCCGGCACCAACGCGCACGTCATCGTCGAGCAGGCGCCGGAGGCGTCGGAGCAGGCGGCGGACACCGCGGCCCCGTCCGCCCCGGCCGTGCTGCCGTACGTCCTGTCCGCCCGCACCCCCGAGGCGCTCACCGCCCACGCGGCCCGGATCGCCGGCCGGCTCGCCGGTGGTCGCACCGACGGCCTCCCGGGCCCCGACGCGGTGGCCGCCGCCCACACCCTGGCCACCGGCCGCGCCGCCCTGGAGGAGCGCGCCGTCGTCGTCGCCCCGGTGGGCGACGGCCCGACGGCCGACACCCTGGCGGCGCTGCGCGGCCTCGACGGCCCCGGCGTGGTCCGCGGCCGGGCCGGCACCCCGGGCCGCACCGTCTTCGTCTTCCCCGGCCAGGGCTCCCAGTGGACCGGCATGGCGGCCGGCCTGCTCGCCACCGAGCCCGTCTTCGCCGACGCCCTGACCCGCTGCGCCGACGCCCTCGCCCCGCACACCGACTGGTCGCTGCTCGACGTGGTCCGGGGCGCGGCCGACGGCCCCGACCCCGACCGGGTGGACGTGGTCCAGCCCGTGCTCTGGGCCGTCATGATCTCGCTCGCCGAACTCTGGCAGGCCTACGGCGTCCGCCCCGACGCCGTCGTCGGCCACAGCCAGGGCGAGGTCGCCGCCGCGTACGTCGCCGGCGGGCTCACCCTGGAGGACGGCGCCCGGATCGTCGCCCTGCGCGCCAAGCTGCTCGCGCGGATCTCGCACAAGGGCGGCATGGTCTCGGTCTCCCGCCCGCTCGCCGAGGTCGAGCAGCGGATCGCCGCCTGGCCCGGCCGGCTGTCCATCGGCGTCGTCAACGGCCCGCAGGCCACCGTGGTCTCCGGTGACCTCGACGCCCTCGCCGAGCTCACCGAGGCGTTCACCGCCGACGGCGCCACCGTCCGTCCCGTCAACATCGACTACGCCTCGCACTCGGTGCAGACGGAGGCCCTGCGCGAGGAGCTGCTCGCCCTGCTGGCCGACGTCCGCCCGCGCGCCGGCACCGTCCCGCTGCTCTCCACCGTGACCGGCGACTGGCAGGACACCGCCGGGCTGGACGCCGGCTACTGGTACCGGAACCTGCGCCACACCGTCCGCTTCGAGCAGGCCACGCGCCGGCTCGCCGAGTCCGGGCACACCGTCTTCGTCGAGGTCTCCCCGCACCCCGTGCTCACCGGCGCGATCGAGGACACCCTGGACGCCGCCGGGGTCGCCGACGCCGTCGTCACCGGCTCGCTCCGGCGCGGCCGGGGCAACCGCGACCGCTGGCTCTCCTCCGTCGCCGAGCTGTACGTCCGGGGCGTCGCCGTGGACTGGGCGACCGCCTTCGCCGGCGCCCGCCCCGCCCACGCCGACCTGCCGGGCTACCCGTTCCAGCGGCAGCGGTACTGGCTGGACGCCAGCCGCTCGCCCGAGCACCTGTCCGCCGCCGGTGCCGGTGCTCCCGGTTCCGGCGCCGCCGGGGACAGCCTGTTCTGGGAGCTGGTCGCCGGACGGGACGCCGGCCGGCTCGGCGAGGCGATCGGCGTGGACGGCGACCGACTGGTCCCCGTCCTGCCCGCGCTCGCCTCCTGGTGGGACCGCCGCCGCGCCGCCACCGCGGCCGACGGCTGGCGCCACCGCCTGACCTGGCGGCCGGTCACCGTCCCGGCGGGCCGGGCCGGGGGCCGGTCGGACGGCCGCTGGCTGGTCGTCGTCCCGGAGGAGGCGGTCGGACACACCTGGGCCGAGGGGCTCGGCGAGGCGCTCGCCGCGGCCGGCGGCTCCGTCGAGCTGCTGGTCGGCGGGGTCGACCGGGCCGCGCTCGCCGCGAAGCTCGCCCTGACGCTCGGCGGAGCACCCGCCGGACCGGCCGGCTCCGGGACGCCCCCGGTCGCCGGCGTCGTCTCGCTGCTCGGCCTGCACCCCGGCCGGCACCCCGAGCACGACGACCTGCCGTGGGCGCACGCCGCCCAGGTCGCGCTCGCCCAGGCCCTGGACGAGACGGGCCTGACCGCGCCGGTCTGGTACCTCACCCGCGGCGCCGTCGGCACCGGCCCCACCGACCCGGTCACCGATCCGGAGCAGGCCCTCGTCTGGGGCTTCGGCGCGATCCTCGCCGCCGAGCAGCCGGCCCTCTTCGGCGGACTGCTCGACCTGCCGGCCGCGCCCGACCGGCAGACCTGGCAGCAGGCGGCCGCGCTGCTCACGGACGCGTCCGCGGAGCGCGAGGTCGAGCTGGCGCTCCGGCCGGCCGGAGCCTTCGCCCGTCGGCTGGTCCAGGCCGCCCCGCTGCCCGCCGCTCCGGCGGCCTCCCCGGACGGTGGGCAGGACGGGTCGCAGGACGGGTCGGAGGACGCCGCCGACCGGTCGTGGAAGCCGCGTGGCACCACCCTGATCACCGGCGGCACCGGCGCCCTCGGCGGACACGTCGCCCGCTGGCTGGCCGGACGCGGCGCCGAACACCTGTTGCTGGTCAGCCGACGCGGGGCCGACGCCCCCGAGGCGTCCGCCCTGGAGGCCGAACTCACCGCCCTCGGGACCAGGGTGACCTACGCCGCCGCCGACGTCGCCGACCGGGCCGCCCTGACGGCCGTCCTCGACGCCGTCCCCGCGGACCTGCCGCTCACCGCCGTCGTCCACACCGCCGCCGCCCTGCACGACGGCCTCATCCCCACGCTCACGCCCGAGCAGCTCGCCGCCGCCCTGCGCGCCAAGGCGGGCGCCGCCCGGCTGCTGCACGAGCTGACGGCCGGCCACGACCTGTCCGCCTTCGTCCTCTTCTCCTCGCTGGCCGGTGTCGCCGGCATCCCGGGTCAGGCCAACTACGCGCCCGGCAACGCCTACCTCGACGCGCTGGCCGCCGAGCGGCGCGCCGCCGGTCTGCCCGCGACCTCGATCGCCTGGGGCCACTGGGCGGGCGCGGGCATCGCCGCCGACGGCGCCGAGCAGCAGCTGCTCCGGCACGGCCTCGCCTCGCTGCCGCCCGTCCAGGCCGTCGCCCTGCTCGGCCAGGCCCTGGACCACGGCGAGAGCCACCTGGTCGTCGCGGACGTCGACTGGCCGGTGCTGTTCCGTGACCGGCCGCACCCGCTGGTCGCCGAACTGGTGCCGCGCGCCGCCGCCGCTGCCACCCCGGCGGCGGCCGGCGGGAGCGACGTGCTGGCGCGGCTCGGCGCGCTGCCCGCCGCCGAACGGCGCCGCAGCCTGCTCGGCGTCGTCCGGGCCGAGGCGGCGGTCGTCCAGCGGCACCGTTCGGCCGACGCCGTCGACCCCGCCAAGGCCTTCGGCCAGCAGGGTTTCGACTCGCTCACCGCCGTCGAGTTCCGCAACCGGCTCGGCGCGCTGACCGGCCGCCGGCTGCCCGCCACCGTCGTCTTCGACCACCCGACGCCCGCCGCGCTCTCCGACTGGCTGGCCGAGGAGCTGTGGGGTTCCGAGGGCGGGTCCGGTACGGCCCCGGGCGCGGTCACCGCCCCCGGTGCGGCCGTCGTCGACGACGACCCGATCGTCATCGTCGGCATGGCCTGCCGCTACCCCGGCGGCGTCGGCTCGCCCGAGGACCTCTGGCGGGTGGTCTCGGAGGGCGTCGACGCGCTCTCCGGGTTCCCGACCGACCGCGGCTGGGACCTCGACGCCCTCTACTCGCCCGACCCCGACCGGCCCGGCACGTCCTACGCCCGGCACGGCGGATTCCTCGACGGCATCGGCGAGTTCGACGCCGAGTTCTTCGGCGTCCCGCCGCGGGAGGCACCCGCGATCGACCCGCAGCAGCGACTGCTGCTGGAGACCACCTGGGAGGTCTTCGAGCGCGCCGGCATCGACCCCACCTCCCTGCGCGGCAGCCGCACCGGTGTCTTCGCCGGGATCTCCGGCCGCGACTACGCGAGCGCTGCCCAGCGGGTCCCGGCGGAGCTGGAGGCCTACCTCGGCATCGGCAACGCGGGCAGTGTCGCCTCCGGCCGGATCTCCTACACCTTCGGGTTCGAGGGCCCGGCGGTCACGGTGGACACCGCCTGCTCCTCCTCGCTGGTCGCGCTCCACCTGGCCGCGCAGTCGCTGCGCTCCGGCGAGTCCGACCTCGCGGTGGCGGGCGGCGTGCTGCTGATGACCACCCCGACCACGTTCGTCGAGTTCTCCCGCCAGCGCGCGATGTCGCCCGACGGCCGCTGCAAGGCCTTCGCGGCGGCGGCCGACGGCACCGGCTGGGCCGAGGGGGTCGGGCTGCTGCTGGTCGAGCGGCTGTCGGACGCGCGGCGGCTGGGTCACGAGGTGCTGGCGGTGCTGCGCGGTTCGGCGGTCAACCAGGACGGCGCCTCCAACGGCCTGACGGCCCCGAGCGGTCCCTCGCAGCAGCGGGTGATCCGGGCGGCGCTGGCCGGCGCGGGCCTGGAGCCGGCCGACGTCGACGCCGTCGAGGCGCACGGCACCGGCACCACGCTGGGCGACCCGATCGAGGCGCACGCACTGCTGGCCACCTACGGGCAGGGCCGGCCGGAGGACCGGCCGCTCTGGCTGGGGTCGGTGAAGTCCAACATCGGGCACACCCAGGCGGCGGCCGGCGTGGCCGGGGTGATCAAGTCGGTGCTGGCGATCCGGCACGGCGTGCTGCCGCGCACCCTGCACGTCGACGCGCCGTCCCCGCACGTCGACTGGTCGGACGGTTCGGTCCGGCTGCTGACGGAGGAGCAGGCGTGGCCGGACGCGGGCCGTCCGCGCCGGGTGGGCATCTCGGCGTTCGGCGTCTCCGGGACCAACGCGCACGTCATCGTCGAGCAGGCGCCGGTCGAGGCGGAGACCCCCGAGGCCCGCGAGGGGGAGCCGGTCGCCGATCCTGCGGCGGCTGCCGCGACCGCTGCCTCGGTCCCGTCCGTGGTGCCGTTCGTCGTGTCGGCGCGTTCCCCGGAGGCGCTGCGTGAGCAGGCCCTGCGGATCGCCGGGGTGGCCGAGTCCGCCGGTTCGGCGGTGGACGTCGCACAGTCGCTGGTGACCGGGCGGGCCGCCCTCGAAGAGCGGGCCGTCGCCCTCGGCGACCCGGCTGCGTTGCGTGATCTGGAGGGTGTGGAGGTCGTTCGCGGTACTGCGCAGGCTGGTGGGCTGGCGTTCCTGTTCTCGGGTCAGGGGAGTCAGCGGGTGGGGATGGGGCGTGAGTTGTATGCCTCGGAGCCGGTGTTCGCTGCTGCGTTCGATGCGGTGGTGGAGGCGCTGGGTGTGCCGGTGGGTGAGGTGATCGTTTCGGGTGTGGGGTTGGACGAGACGGGGTGGACGCAGCCGGCGTTGTTCGCGGTGGAGGTGGCGTTGTTCCGTTTGTTCGAGTCGTGGGGTGTTCGGCCTGATTTTGTGGCGGGGCATTCGATCGGTGAGTTGGCGGCGGCTCATGTGGCGGGGGTGTTGTCGCTGGGTGATGCGGCGGTGTTGGTGGGGGCTCGGGCGCGGTTGATGCAGGCGTTGCCGGGTGGTGGGGCGATGGTGGCGTTGGAGGCGTCGGAGGAGGAGGTGCGGGCTGTTCTGGTCGCGGGTGTGGATGTTGCGGCGGTGAATGGTCCGTTGTCGGTGGTGGTGTCGGGTGATGTGGCGGGGGTGGAGGAGGTTCGGGGTCGTTTTG
>NZ_JBEXNT010000203.1:0-12093 GCF_040611255.1 Kitasatospora sp. NPDC002965
GTCGTGGCGAGGGCGCCCAGGCCGCGCAGGTAGTCCTGGTTCGCAGCCCCGGCCGTGCCGATCACCGCGATGCCGCGCGCGCGGGCGATCTGCATCCCAGGCGGTGAGCAGCCAGACCGCCGCGGCGACCCACAGCAGCGGGCGGCCGAGCGTGTCCAGCCAGGGCACCCGCGCGGCGGCGGCCGTGGAGAGGCACGCCACGGCGGTCATGCCCAGCGGGAAGACCGTGGACCAGCGGCGCAGGTCGTACCCGGTCCGGGGGTGCAGGAGTTCGGCGCAGAGCAGGACCAGGTACCAGGCGAGCGCGAGTGCGAGCAGGACGAGGGTGGTCGTCCGCAGGACGGAGTGCGCCGTCCCCGACCAGACCCCCGACGCGAGCAGCTTGGAACCCGCGAGGGCGGAGATGGCCATGGCCCCGCCCGCGACCCAGTGGTCGCCGGCCCCCGTCGCCACCTGGCGGAGGTCGAAGCGGAACAGCGCGTCCCCGTACAGGACCAGCCCCAGCAGGAACAGCAGCAGGGCCGCCCGGGCGAGCCAGTCGGTGGTCTGCGGGGCGAGGACGGCGGCCAGTACGGCGAGGCCCTGGGTGGCGACGCAGATCAGGAACGCCGCGCCCGGCATCCGCCGCCCGAGGTGGCGCAGCACCGCCGTCAGCAGGACCGGCCAGGCCGCGGTGGCGAGGACGAGCAGCGCGGCGGCCGTCCCGGTCCAGCCCAGCAGGTCGAGCCGGACGCCGAGCACGTCGGTGGCGGCCACCGCCGTGAGGGCGGGCGGGGTCCGCGCGAGGGAGGTCCAGCCCCGCCGGTCGCCGACCAGCAGCGCGGCGAAGCCGGCCGCGAGGAGCAGCCAGATCGCCGCGGCCAGGACGAGGGCCACCGTCGAGAGCACGTCGAAGCCGGTGAGGTGGAAGCCGACCGAGATGATCCCGGTCGCCATCACCACCGCGCCGGCCCCCGGGGGCGGCGCGGCCCACCGGCGGTCGCTGGGCTCGTTCATGACCTCCATCGCAGCGCCCGCGCGCCGGTCCCGCCAGTCGGAACGCCCCCGCACGCCGGTCGGACGGGGCGGGACGGGGCGGGGCGGGGCGGGACGGGGCGGGGCGGGACAGGGCGGGACAGGGCGGGGTCGGACGGGAAGGCCCAGCGCGGGGGAGGCCGCCCACCCGATGGGACCTCCCGCCGCGCGCGCCGGGCCGCCCTCGGGTTCGATGGGCCCCACGGGCGGGTCCGGAACGGGAAGGTGCCAGGTGCGCGAGCCGACGAGCGAGCCGGGGCAGACGAGCGGAACCGGCGAGGTGGGGCCGGCGGGCGAGCCGGGGGCCCCGCTGCTGCGGGCCGGCCGGTTCTTCCGCCCCGGGACGGCGGCGGCCGACCTGCACAGCGTGCGGATCACCGGCGGACGCGAGTCGGACGCCTTCTACCGGGACCGCTGGAGCCACGACAAGGTCGTCAACTCCACCCACGGCGTCAACTGCACCGGGTCGTGCCGCTGGAAGGTCTACGTCAAGGACGGGATCATCACCTGGGAGACCCAGGCCACCGACTACCCGTCCGTCGGCCCGGACCGGCCCGAGTACGAGCCGCGCGGCTGCCCGCGCGGCGCCGCCTTCTCCTGGTACACCTACTCGCCCACCCGGGTGCGCTACCCGTACGTGCGCGGGACGCTGCTGGAGCTGTACCGCGAGGCGCTGGGCCGGCTGAAGGACCCGGTGCTGGCCTGGGCCGACATCCAGGCGGATCCGGAGCGCCGCCGCGCCTACCAGAGGGCCCGTGGCAAGGGCGGGCTCGTCCGGGCGAGCTGGGACGAGGCGGTGGAGATCATCGCCGCCGCGCACGTCCACACCGTCAGGCAGTACGGCCCGGACCGGATCGCCGGGTTCTCGCCGATCCCGGCGATGTCGATGGTGTCGCACGCGGCGGGCGCCCGCTTCCACTCCCTCATCGGCGCCCCGATGCTCTCCTTCTACGACTGGTACGCGGACCTGCCGGTCGCCTCGCCGCAGGTGTTCGGCGACCAGACCGACGTCCCGGAGTCGGGTGACTGGTGGGACGCCGCCTACCTGATGATGTGGGGCTCCAACGTGCCCGTCACGCGGACCCCGGACGCGCACTGGATGGCCGAGGCCCGCTACCGGGGCCAGAAGGTGGTGGCCGTCTCCCCGGACTACGCGGACAACACCAAGTTCGCCGACGAGTGGATGCACCCGCACCCGGGGACGGACGGCGCGCTCGCCTTCGCGATGGGGCACGTGATCCTGCGCGAGTTCTTCGTGGACCGGCCGACGCCGTTCTTCGAGGACTACGTCCGCCGCTTCACCGACCTGCCGTTCCTCGTCACGCTCACCGCCCGGGACGGGGCGTTCGTGGCCGACAAGTTCGTCCGGGCGAGCGACCTGGGCGACACCGGAGAGGGCGCCGAGTGGAAGCTCGCCGTGCTCGACGAGGCGACCGGGCGCCCGGCCGTGCCCAACGGCTCGCTCGGCTTCCGCTGGACCGAGTCCGGCAAGGGCCGGTGGAACCTCGACCTCCAGGACGTCCGCCCGCGCCTGTCGCTGTACGCGGACGGGGCCGCGGAGCCCGTGGAGGTGCTGCTGCCGCGCTTCGACACCGAGGGCGGCGAGCACGGCCAGGGCCGCGGCGAGACCGTCCGCCGGGGCGTGCCCGCGACCAGGCTCGGCGGCCCGGACGGGCCGCTGGTCACCACCGTGTACGACCTCCTGCTCGCCCAGTACGGGGTCGGCCGCGCCGACCTGCCGGGGCACTGGCCGTCCTCCTACGACGACGTGCGAACGCCCGGCACCCCCGCCTGGCAGGAGCTGCACACCTCCGTGCCGGCGGCCCAGGCGGTGCGCGTGGCAAGGGAGTTCGCGCGGACGGCCGAGGAGTCCGAGGGCCGGTGCATGATCCTGATGGGTGCCGGGACCAACCACTGGTTCCACTCCGAGACGATCTACCGCACGTTCCTCGCCCTGCTGACCCTCACCGGCTGCCAGGGCCGCAACGGCGGGGGCTGGGCGCACTACGTCGGCCAGGAGAAGTGCCGCCCGTCGACCGGCTGGGCGACCCTGGCCGGCGCCGCCGACTGGGCCCGCCCGCCCCGGCAGATGATCGGCACCGGGTGGTTCTTCCTCCACACCGACCAGTGGCGCTACGACACCTTCTCCGCGGACGTCCTCGCGTCCCCGCTCGGCACCGGCCGGTTCCGCGGCCTGGCCACCGTCGACCTGCTGGCCCGTTCGGCCCGGCTCGGCTGGATGCCGTCCTACCCGACCTTCGACCGAAACCCGCTCGACCTGGTCGACGAGGCCCGGGCCCGGGGCCGCGACCCGAAGGACCACGTGGTCGACGAACTCGCCGCCGGGCGGCTCGGGTTCGCCTGCGAGGACCCGGACGCCCCCGCCAACTGGCCCCGGGTGATGACGCTGTGGCGGGCCAACCTGCTCGGCTCCTCCGGCAAGGGCGCCGAGTACTTCACCCGGCACCTGCTGGGCACCCACTCCTCGCTGCGCGCCCGCGAGGCCGACGAGTCGGTCCGCCCCCGCGACGTCCGCTGGCACGAGGAGGCACCGGAGGGGAAGCTCGACCTGCTGCTCTCGCTGGACTTCCGGATGACCTCGTCGACGCTGCTGTCGGACGTCGTGCTGCCCGCCGCGACCTGGTACGAGAAGCACGACCTCTCCTCCACCGACATGCACCCGTACGTGCACGCCTTCACCCCGGCGATCGACCCGCCCTGGCAGGCGCGCACCGACTTCGAGGCCTTCCACGCGATCGCCGGGCGCTTCAGCGAGCTGGCGCGCGACCACCTCGGCACCCGGCACGACCTGGTCGCCACCCCGTTCCAGCACGACACCCCCGGCGAGACGGCGCAGCCCGGCGGCGTCGCCCTGGACTGGCGCCAGGGGGAGTGCGCGCCGGTGCCCGGCGCGACCCTGCCGAACCTGACCGTCGTCGAACGCGACTACACCGCGATCGGGGCCAAGATGGCGGCCCTCGGCCCGCTGGTGGAACGGCTCGGCCTGCCCGCCAAGGGCATCGCCCTGCGGCCGGACGAGGAGGTCGAGTACCTCGGGCGCCTCAACGGGGTCGTCCGCGGCGGCCCCGCCGACGGCCGCCCCGCGCTGGACACCGCCGTCAAGGCGGCCGACACCGTGCTGGCACTGTCCGGCACCACCAACGGCCGGCTGGCCACCCAGGGGTTCCGCACCCTGGAGGCCCGTACGGGGCAGGAGATGGCGCACCTCGCCGCCGAGCACGAGGGCCGGCGGATCGGCTACGCCGACACCCAGGCCGCGCCGGTCCCGGTGATCACCTCGCCCGAGTGGTCCGGCAGCGAGGCGGGCGGGCGCCGCTACAGCCCGTTCACCCTCAACACGGAGCACCTCAAGCCCTGGCACACGCTCAGCGGCCGGCAGCACTTCTTCGTCGACCACGACTGGATGCACGAGCTGGGGGAGGCGCTGCCCGTCTACCGGCCGCCGCTGGACATGCACCGGCTGTTCGGCGAACCCGCCCTCGGACCGGACGGGCAGCGGGAGGTGACGGTGCGCTACCTCACGCCGCACAACAAGTGGTCGATCCACTCCGAGTACCAGGACAACCTCTTCATGCTCGCCCTCTCGCGGGGCGGGCAGGTCGTCTGGATGTCGGTCGAGGACGCGGCGGCCATCGGCGTCGAGGACAACGACTGGATCGAGGCCGTCAACCGCAACGGCGTCGTCGTCGCCCGCGCGGTCGTCTCCCACCGCATGCCGCCCGGCACGGTGTACATGCACCACGCCCAGGAACGCACCGTCAACGTCCCCCGGTCGGAGACCACCGGGCGGCGCGGCGGCATCCACAACTCGCTGACCCGGGTGCTGCTCAAACCGACCCACCTGATCGGCGGCTACGCCCAGCTCTCGTGGGCTTTCAACTACTTCGGCCCGACCGGGAACCAGCGTGACGAGGTGACGGTGATCCGCCGCCGCAGCCAGGAGGTGCGGTACTGATGCCCCAGCGTGAAGCTCCCGTCGGACGCGTCATGGCCCAGGTCGCCATGGTCATGAACCTCGACAAGTGCATCGGCTGCCACACCTGTTCCGTCACCTGCAAACAGACCTGGACCAACCGGCAGGGCATGGAGTACGCCTGGTTCAACAACGTCGAGACCCGCCCCGGACTCGGCTACCCGCGCCGCTACGAGGACCAGGAGAAGTGGCGGGGCGGCTGGCGGCTCGACCGGCGGGGCCGGCTCCGGCTCAGGCAGGGCAGCCGGCTGTTCAAGCTGGCCTCGATCTTCGCCAACCCCGTGCTCCCCACCCTCCGGGACTACTACGAGCCCTGGACGTACGACTACCGGGCCCTCACCGACGCGCCGCTCGGCGACGACTACCCCGTCGCCCGTCCGCACTCGCTCGTCACCGGCAAGCCGATGACGGTCGAGTGGTCGCCCAACTGGGACGACGACCTCGGCGGCGCGCCCACGTACGGGCCCGAGGACCCCAACGTGGAGCGGATGCGCACCGAGGCGGGCCGCCGGATCCGCTTCGAGTTCGAGCAGAGCTTCATGTTCTACCTGCCCCGGATCTGCGAACACTGCCTCAACCCGTCCTGCGTCGCCGCCTGCCCGTCCGGCGCGATCTACAAGCGCGAGGAGGACGGCATCGTCCTCGTCGACCAGGACGGCTGCCGGGGCTGGCGCCAGTGCGTGACCGGCTGCCCGTACAAGAAGATCTACTTCAACCACCGCACCGGCAAGGCCGAGAAGTGCACCTTCTGCTACCCGCGCGTCGAGGTCGGCCTGCCCACCGTCTGCTCCGAGACCTGCGTCGGGCGGCTGCGCTACCTCGGCGTCATGCTCTACGACGCCGACCGGGTGGCCGCCGCCGCCTCCGTGGCCGACGAACACGACCTCTACGAAGCGCAGTTGGGTGTCTTCCTCGACCCGGCCGACCCCGAGGTGCGGCGGGCCGCCGAGCGCGACGGCATCCCGCACGACTGGATCGAGGCCGCCCGCCGCTCGCCGGTCCACACCCTCATCAGCACCTACCGGGTCGCGCTGCCGCTCCACCCGGAGTACCGGACGATGCCCATGGTCTGGTACATCCCGCCGCTCTCCCCGGTCGTCGAGGAGGTCGCCCGGAGCGGCCACGACGGGGAGGACCCCGGCAACCTCTTCGGTGCGATCGACGCCCTGCGGATCCCGCTCGAATACCTCGCCGAACTGTTCACCGCGGGCGACACCCGCCCGGTCCGCGCGGCCCTCGACCGGCTCGTCGCGATGCGCTCGTACATGCGCTCCGTCAACCTCGGCCGGGAGCCCGACCTCGCCGCGGCCCGGGCCGTCGGTCTCGACGGTCCGCAGATCGACGAGCTGTTCCGGCTGCTCGCCGTCGCCAAGTACGAGGACCGGTACGTCATCCCGACCGCCGCGCGGGCCGACGCCGAGCGGCTGGAGGAGTCCGCCGTCCCCACCGGCTGCGGACTCGACCACGAAGGAGGGCCGGGCATGGGGCCGGACGGCGCCGACGGGCCCGTCGGTGCCGACTCCGGCCGGCGGACCCTGCCGATGGTGACGATCGAGAGCTTCCACGCCCTGCGCAGACGCCAGACCGCCGACCGGACCGACGAGGAGGAACCCCGGTGACCGAGGACCTCGCCCTGGTGCGCCGGGCCGCCGCCGTACTGCTCTGCTACCCCGACCGGGACGCCCCCGGTACCCTCCGGCTGCTGGCGGCGGAGCTCCGGCCGGTCCGCCACCCGGCCGCCGAACCGCTGCGCGCCTTCCTCGCCCGCGCCGGGACGCGCTCCGCCCCCGAACTCGCCGCCGACTACGTCGAGACCTTCGACTTCACCCAGCGCCACAGCCTCCACCTCAGCTGGTGGACCGACGGCGACACCCGGCGGCGCGGCGAGGCCCTGGTCCGGTTCAAGGAGGTCTACCGGGCGCACGGCCTGGAGTTCACCGACGAGGAGCTCCCCGACTTCCTGCCCGCGGTCCTGGAGTTCGCGGCCGCCACCGGCTCGGACGCGCTGCTGCGCGAGCACCGGCCGGCCCTCGAACTCCTGCGGCTCGCCCTCACCGAGCACGGCACGCCGTACGCCGACGTCCTCGTCGCCGTCTGCGCGACCCTGCCCGGACCGTCCCCCAAGGACCGGGCCGCCGCCCGGGCACTCGCCCGCAGCGGGCCGCCGCGCGAGCAGGTGGGCCTGGACGCGGACCTGCCCTACGGCCACCTCGGCCTGCTCCCCGTCCTGCCCTCCTGAGCGGAGTCCGCCGATGAACACCTTCCGCCGATGAACACCTTCCTCTGGGGCGTGCTGCCGTACCTGGCCGCCGTGCTGCTGGTCTCCGGCCTGGTCTGGCGGTACCGCTACGACAAGTTCGGCTGGACCACCCGCTCCTCCGAGATCTACGAGTCGCGGCTGCTGAACATCGCCTCGCCGATGTTCCACTACGGCATCCTCTTCGTCCTCGCCGGCCATCTGATGGGCCTGTTCGTCCCCGCCTCGTGGACGGACGCCGTCGGCCTGGACGAGCACGCCTACCACCTGGTGTCGCTCTTCGCGGGCTGCGCGGCCGGGTCCCTGGCGGTGGCCGGGATCCTGATGCTGCTCTACCGCCGGCGCCGCAACGCGGCCGTGTTCCGCGCCACCACCCGCAACGACAAGCTGATGTACGTCGTGCTGCTGGGTGCGATCGTCCTGGGGCTGGTCGCCAAGCTGATGCACTCCTCGGTGAGCGAGGGGTACGACTACCGCACCACCATCGCCCCGTGGGCCCGCAGCCTGTTCACCCTCCGGCCCGACGTCGGGCTGATGGCCGACGTCCCGCTCGCGTTCAGGCTCCACGCGGTGGTCGGCCTGGCGCTGTTCGCCCTGCTGCCGTACACCCGCCTGGTCCACATGTTCAGCGCCCCCGTGCAGTACCTGTTCCGCCCCTACATCGTCTACCGCAGCCGCGGCCCGGAGCAGCTCGCCGACCGGGCGCCGAAGCGGGGCTGGGAACGGATCAAGTACTGACCCCCTCCGGCCCCCTCCGAAACCGCTGGTAGCCCCCGGTGCGGCCACCGTAGACTCCGGTGCTCGTGACCGACACCAGCATCCCGACCGCCGCCCGCACGGCCGAGCCCGCACCCGCATCCGAGCCCGT
Source organism: Kitasatospora sp. NPDC002965 (assembly GCF_040611255.1). Taxonomy (NCBI): domain Bacteria; kingdom Bacillati; phylum Actinomycetota; class Actinomycetes; order Kitasatosporales; family Streptomycetaceae; genus Kitasatospora; species Kitasatospora sp. NPDC002965. The sequence goes on from NZ_JBEXNT010000203.1 coordinate 8,134, forward strand.
ACCTGCGCCCGTACCTGCGCCCTCCTGTGCGGACGACCTCGCGGACGGCCTCGTGGGCGACTTGGTGGACGGCCGGGCGGGCGACCCGGCGGCCGACCCCGCCGCCGCGCTCCGGCCGGACGCCGAACTGATCGGCGCCGCCGTGGCCGCCGCCGGCCGGGGCATGATCGACCGTGAGACGGTGGCCGAGGTCGTGGCGCTCTGCGCGGTCGCCGGCGAGCACCTGCTGGTCGTCGGCCCGCCCGGCACCGCCAAGTCCGAGGCCGTCCGCCGGGTCGCCGCGCAGCTCGGCGGACGCTACTTCGAGTACCTGCTCGGCCGGTTCACCGAACCCAACGAGCTGTTCGGCCCCGTCGACCTGCGCAGCCTGCGCGAGGGCCGGGTCGAGTTCGAGACCGCCGGCATGCTGCCCGAGGCCGACATCGCCTTCCTCGACGAGGTCTTCCTCGGCTCCACGGCCGTCCTCAACACCCTGCTCGGCCTGCTCAACGACCGCGTCTTCCGGCGCGGCGGAACCGTCCTCGCCAGCCCGCTGCGGGTCTGTGTCGGCGCCGCCAACCACCTGCCGGACGACCCCGCGCTCGCCGCCTTCGCCGACCGCTTCCTCGCCCGCGTCTTCGTGGAGCCGGTCGCCGACGCCCGGCTGGAGGAACTGCTGGAGGCCGGGCGCAGGCCCGCCGCCGCCCCCGTCCGGCCCACCGACCTGCTCGCCGCCCTCGACCGGCTCGCCGCCGCCGCCCGCACCTGCGACCTGGACGACGTCACCCCGCTGCTCGGCGCCGCACTGCGCCGGCTGCGCGCCGCCGGCGTGCCGATCGGCGACCGGCGGGCCGTCCGATCGCAACGGCTGGTCGCCGCCGCCGCCGTCCTGGACGGCCGTACCGCCGCCTCCGCCCGCGACCTGTGGGTGCTGCCGCTGATCGCCCCGACCGCCGACACCCAGGCGCTCGCCCGCGACACCCTCGGCGACCTCATCGAGAAGGCCGCCAACCAGAGCCTCGTGCACGCCGCCGAGGAACTGTCGCGCAGTTCGGCCGCGCGCGCCGAACGGCTCACCCGTACCGGGGCCGAGCTGCTCGCCGCCCACCGCGAGCTGCCCGGGGGCCGCGACGCGCGGCTCCGGCTGGAGGCCGCCCTGCGGGAGATCGACGCCGGGTTCGCCCCCGCGGACCTGCCCGCCGGCCTGGCCGGCATACGGGCCGAGCTGGTCGCGGCGGTCGCGCCCTCGTGACCACCGTGCCGCCCGACGCCCCGTCGGCCCCGTCCCCGGCCGTCGCTCCCACCGCACCGCCCTCCGTCGCGCCCGCCGTCGCTCCCGCCGCACCGCCCGCCGTCAGACTCGGCTGGGAGCGCCGCGAACCGCCGCTCACCGCCGCCGCCGTCCTCGCCACCGACGGGGCCGTCCCCGCGCTGGCCGCCGCCACCCGGGACCGGATCGCCGACGGCGCCCGGCTCGGCGTGCTCGCCGACGACACCGCACTGCTCGTCCTCGGCGCCGAGGACGACCTCCCCTGGGCGGACGGCGCCCGCTACCTCGGCCACGACGGCGGGCTCCTGGTGCCGACCACCGCCCGGCCCGTCCCCGCCGCCGTCGTCTGGCGCACCGCCCTCGGCGCCGAGGCCGGACAGCTCTGCGTCCTCACCCCCGGCCACGCCCTCGTCGCCGCCCCGCCCGCCCCCGCGACCGACCCCGAGGCTCTCACCCCGTACATCCGGAGGGCCGCCCGATGACCGCCGGGGCGCCGGTGGAGGCCGGGCGGACGGTGGGGGCCGGGCGAGTTGCGGGGCCCGGGCGGATGCCCGTCGGGCTGGCGCCCTGGGCGGGCACGCTGTCCGCGCTCACCCCCGAACTCGCCCTCGCGCTCGGGCCGTTGCTGCGCCACCTCGACTCCCAGGTGGGCGAGCGCGAGCCGGTGGCCGACGGCCCGGGCAGCCCGGAGGGGCTCGGCGGCCTCGGCCGGACCGGCCGGCCGGACCAGCTGCTGCCCACCGAATGGCTGCTCGCCGAGGAGTACCCCGACGAGTTCCTGCGCCGCTTCGCGGACCGTGAACTCCTCTACCTCGCACCCGAGTTCCGCACCCCGGTCAGTCGGGGCCGGACCGTCGCACTGGTCGACGCCGGGCCTGCCCAGGCCGGGCCCGGCCGGCTGGTCCAGCTCGCCGCGCTGCTCGTCCTGCACCGGCGGGCCGCCGTACGCGGCACCGAACTCGTCGTGGGCGTCCTCGGCGACCCGCCCGACCGGTGGCTCACGGGGGACCTCGCCGAGTTGCTGCCCGCCTGGCTGCGCTCGCGCCGGCCCGCCGACCCGACGCCCGAGGACGTGGACCGCGCCCGGCAGGCACTGGACGCCGCCGACCGCGCCTGGCTGCTCACCTCACCCCGGCTCGCCGCCCGCCTCCCCGCCCGGCCCCGGGTGCTGACGAGCGAGACGACCCGCTGGGGCACGGCCGGCGCCACCCACGTCACCGTGCTGATCGACCGGTCCGAGGTCGAACTGGCCCTGCCCGCCGGCGAGATCGCCGTCCGGGCACGGCGCGGCGCGGAGTTCCGCCGCAGCGGCCCCGACGCCCCGCCGGCCGTCCCCCTGCCCGAGGCCTTCGGCGCGACCGGGGGAGCGCTGCCCGCCTTCACCACCGAGTCCCGCACCCTGGTCGCCCGGGGCGCGAGCACGGACGTCCTGCTGGCCGTCGGCATCCCGGACACCGACCACCTGCATCCCACCGTCCTCCGGGCGAAGCGGCACCGGCTGCACGGGCCGGTGGTCGCCGCCGGGCGGGTCGGCCGGCGGCTGATCGCCCTCCAGCTCCGCAAGGGGCACCTGATCCCGTACATCAGCGGCCGTCCGTTCGGCTCGCCCGGCGACTACCGGGCCGATCCGGCCGACCTCGGCCTCGACGGGGCGGAGCTGGCGCGACTGCTGACCCGGCCGCTCCTGCCGCTGCTGCGCACCGGCGGCGACCTGCTCCTGCCGGTCGCCGGCCGCTGGCGGCGGCTCGCGGCCGACGGCACGGTCACCGACGACGGGCCGGTCGGCCGGGGCGCCGAGAGCCCGAGCCACTTCAACCGGTTCCGCGAACCGCGGCTCTTCGAGCGGAGGTTGCAGCCCGACGCCGCCCGGGCCAGGCACCTGCTGCACGCGGGAGGCACCGTCGCCTGGTCCGAGGACGGCAAGAGGTGGACGGTCTGGACCAGGCTCGGTGACGAACGGCGGCTCTCCTTCCGGGAGAACGCCGAGGTGCTCGGTCTGGTCCACGACCGCCGCGAGCCCGCGCTGATCACCTGGTCGCCCGGCGTGCGCACGCTGCGGGCGGTCCGCGCCGACGGCGTCCGCACGCTGAGCCGGTTCTCCGGCGGCCCGACCCAGCCGGCCCTGCACCCCACCCTGCCGCTGATCGCCGCCGAGACGGCCTCCGGCCGGATCGTGATCGGCGACGCCGTCACCGGCCGGATCCGCCACTTCCTCTGGAGCAACCGGTGAGCCCCGGCACGGCACTCTCCCCGCGCGCCACCGTCACCGCCGCCGGGTTCGTCCTCGACGTGCCCGTGATCGGCCGGGCGGAGGCCGTCCACCGCGTCCTGGCGCACTGGCGGGACGGCGCCGAGCTGCGTGAACTTCCGGACGGTCGCTGGCTGTTGATCCTGGCCGAACCCGTGGCGGTCCGGGTCGACCGGGCCCCCGGGCTGCCGCTGCGGGCGGCGGCCGACGGCACGCTCGCCGCGTTCGGGGCGGCCGAGGGACCGTTCGGCCCCGGCCGGCTCGTCCTCGTCGAGGCCGGACGGACGATCACCCGTCCCCTCGCCGGCCTGACGGCGACGGACCCGTCCGGCTGGCTGTCCCCGGCCGGTCTCACCCTGCACCGCCCGCGCCCGGTCGGCGCCGCCCGCCGAGACGCCCGGGCGTCAGTGGGACGCCCTGGGCGCCCACGGACTCGCCTGGCTTCGCCACCGTCTCGCGTAGC